>JAGCIP010000069.1 GCA_017648525.1 Clostridia bacterium | reverse complement strand
TTTTAAAATATAAGAAAATTATACAAAGCAAATGAAAATATTTTACAATATAAATCTAATAAAATAGTGTAAAATATACGTATAAAAAATTTATGAAAGTATGGTGGTAAGGATTTTGTTATAAAGCATTATCGGGCGTACAAAAGTATCAAATTTTGGTAAAATATTCTCTATTCATTGCTACATTTTGAGCAAAAAAGTAATAAATGAGAAGATTTTACAATTGACATGAAAATATTATACTATTATTAAAATTGATTTGGTGTTAATATAAAATTGTAGAGATATATTATCGTAGCGGATAGTCTAATTATTAGGGCAAAATGGCGCTAAGAATAAATAAAACGTAGGTGATTTGAAATGGCAAAACAAGAAAATGAAATGTTAAGCGTAGGCGCATTAAAATTAAACGGATTTGTAGATTATTACGTTAATTTTATAGAAAATTTCCATTTGAAAGACGAAAGTTTGTGGAGAAAGTTTGAAAACGTTTTTAGAGATAAAGAAGATATCGTAGATAACGGTTGGCGAGGCGAATATTGGGGAAAGCAAATGAGAGGTGCTTGCGTATGTTATTATTACTCGCAAGACGAAAGGTTGTATAGGATTATAAAAAGAACGGTAGAAGAAATGATAAACCTGCAAGAAGATAGCGGGAGAATTTCTTCTTATACGGTTGAAAAGGAATTTAACGGTTGGGATTTATGGGCAAGAAAGTACGTGGCAACCGGACTTATACATTTTTATTATATATGTAAAGAAGAAGATTTAAAGTTAAAAATAGTAGAAACCTTAAGGGGACATTTAGATTATCTTATCGACAGATTGGGTGATGGAGAAGGAAAGAAATGCATAACGCAAACGAGTGATGCTTGGGGTGGCGTAAATTCTTGTTCTATATTAGAGCCGGTAATAGGTTTTTACAATATGGTAAAAGAAGAAAAATACCTTGAGTTTGCTAAATACATAATCTCAACGGGTGGAAGTTCGCTTGGTAGTTTGATAGATGCAGCAAGCGACAAGGAAAGACCGCTTGTTGAGTACCCTGTGTTAAAAGCCTATGAAGTAATTTCGTTTTTTGAAGGGGTATTAGAGTATTATAAGGTATGTAAAGAAGAAAAATACTTAACGATAGTAGAAAACTTTTTGTATTCGTTGCAAAAAAACGAAATATCAGTAATAGGCTGTGCTGGTTGTTGGGGTGAAGAATATGCCCAAACTTCAATTAAGCAAACGGAAATAATGCAATGGCCAACGCAAGAAACGTGCGTAACGGTAACGTTAATGCGCATATATTCAAAAATGCATATGTTGACGGGCGAAGTGAAATACTTAGAATATTTTGAAAAATCAGCCTTAAACGGATTGTACGGAAGTGTAAACGTAAACAAGTTAGAAGGCAAGAGTTCAAAAACAGAAAACGCTGGAATAATGATGTTTGATAGTTATAGTCCGCTAATAGACGAAGTTAGAAATAGGGGTGTTGGCGGATTTAAAGACTTAAAAAGAGGCGGTTACTACGGTTGCTGTGCGTGTATCGGGGCGGTGGCAGTAGGATTAGTTCCGCTAATGAGTGCGTTGGGAAAAGACGGAAACTTGTTGCTTAACTATTATTATAGTGGGCACGTTGCGTTGGAAAAAGGATTTTCGGTTTCTATATCAAGCGATTACCCTGTAAGTGACGACGTGCAAATAACTATTAACGAAAGCGACGCAAAAGAAAGGTCGGTAATATTTAGAGTGCCAGAGTGGTGTGACGAGTTTGTTTTAAAGACGGACAGCAAAACGTATAAATGTGAAAAAGGCTATTTTGAACTTAAAAAAGTGTTTAGAATAGGAGAAACTATAAAAATAAAAATCAAAAAATCAGTTAAGAGAATAGAACTAAATGGCTTTTCTTGTTTTACATACGGTCCGATAGTGTTATGCAGAGACGACAAGAAAGAAAGTATTGAAAGTAGAGTGTCGGCAATCAAGTTTGACCCGAAAATAGAAAATCTTGAAATTAATAGATTACCAGAAGAAGAATTAGAAATGGTTAGGTTTGAGATTGGAGATGAAAATCAAAAGATAATTTTAACAGACTATGCATCTTGTGGTAAAAACTGGGACACGGAAAATAGAGTTTCAGTTTGGCTAAAGCAATACGAAGATTAAGAAAAAGACAAACAAAGGATTTAACAACCGGACGCGGTTGAGAAATAAATTTTATAACGTTATAAAAGACAAGTAGGAGGTATGGTTTATGAAAAATCATTATCAGGCACCGTTGATTGATGTGCAGGAATGCACGAAGATTGACATACTGTGGGCGTCAACTTCAGGTTTTGACGACAACGAATATTTCAACTATGATTGGGTTGATAAGTGGTTTTAAGGGGTGAGAGATTATGTTGAGAAAGAATAAATTAGTATTGAGCGTTATATTAGCGCTTGGATTTATCGTAATGGCAACTTGCTCACTTTTTACAATCAACGCAAGAGTAGCAAAAGCAGAAGTGGTTAGTACGGCTGGGAACTTTTATATGACCGACGGCGCAGGTATCCGTGTGTTTGACAACTATAAAGTACCGTCAGGTATAAGATGGCAAGCAAACGTGACTGATGCATTTTATACTTCAGTAGGTGCAGATGCAGAATTCGGTATAATCGTAGACAATAAAGCGATTGCAGATACCGACGGGGTGTACGT
>JAGCIP010000068.1 GCA_017648525.1 Clostridia bacterium | reverse complement strand
TTATGTTAGATGTATTATTAGATGCATTTATAGATAGTTTAAAAACGTTTGGTATAGTTTTTATTATATATTTAGTAATTAATTTTGTCAATAAGATATCAAAATTGCACTTTTAATATCATATTAGAACCTATTTTTACAAAATCCGACATATAAAGCAAGCAAAAACGCAAGAAAATAAAGACGCAACGAGCGAAATTATTATAGGTGCTGTAAGTTTTTTAGTTTTAGCACCTGCAAAATAAACGGTTGCAACGTAAAACACCGTTTCGCTACTGCCATATATTACCGACGCACATCTTGATAGATAACTATCAACGCCGAATTTATTATAAATTTCAGTTAAAACCGCCAAAGAGCCATTACCAGAAAAGGGTTTAATCAATACCAACTTGGTTAATTCTTTTGGTATGCCAAGGATGTTAAATAAGGGTGATAAAAAGGAAGCAACAGCGTTTGATAAACCGCTACTTTCAAATAGTTCCGTAAGAACAAAAATTGCAACTAAATAAGGAAAGACGCTTACGGCAAAAGGAATTGCCGTCTTTGCTCCGTCGGTAAATGCGGTGTAAGGTTTGACCTTTTTTATTAGTGCGTATAAAAAGATAAAAATAAATAAAAGGGGTATTAAATAGTTAGACATAATTACTTGCCCTTTTTTATAAAAATTTTAACTAAAAGAACGCCTATAATCGTGGATAAAAGTGTGGCTAAAATAGTTGGTAAAATAACGTCTGCAGGGGAAGAAGAATTCATAGAAGTGCGCAGGGCTAAAACTGACGACGGTATTATTTGAACGCTAGTGGCGTTTATAACGAAAAACATTGCGATAGCATATTCCGTTCCGCTGTGTTTTTCAAGTTCTTGAATAGATTTAATGCCCATAGGCGTGGTTGCTCCGCTCATACCTAATACGTTAGCGGAAATATTCATAGACATATAATCGTTAGCCTTATCGGGTAATTTTCCAAAAAGCAGTCTGTTAAAAGGTTTTAATAGTTTTGAGAATTTATAGGCAAGTCCACTCTTTTCTAGAAGTTCAAAAACGCCCATCCAAACAGCGTAAACAACAACCATTTTTAAGGTTAAATCCAAAGCCTTTTGTCCACCCGAAAGCATAGACGATAATATTCCGTCTGGGTTAATGAATAGTAAGATAACCATTGATAAAAGAGAAATTAGTGCAAAAATTACGTTCATAATACAACTTTATGCCGAATTATTCTTGAATATGCGGAGAAAATGTGGTAAAATGTATGCAGTATGGCTTAACGCCATCTTTAAGGAGACGGTATGAAAGGTAAATATTATTTAACGACGGCAATCGCATACACATCAGGTAAACCCCATATAGGAAACACTTACGAGGCAATTTTGGCAGACAGCCTTGCACGTTTTAAGCGCTTTGAAGGTTACGACGTGTTTTTTCAAACGGGTACTGACGAACACGGCCAAAAGATAGAAGAAAAAGCGGCGGCGGCGGGAGTTTCACCCAAGCAGTTTGTTGACGGCGTTGCAGACGTTATTAAGAATATTTGGGATTTAGTAGGTGTTTCTTATGATAAATTTATAAGAACAACCGACGATTATCACGAAAAACAAGTTCAAAAAATATTTAAAAAATTATACGAAAAAGGCGATATTTATAAAGGTGCTTACGAAGGTTGGTACTGCACGCCATGTGAATCTTTCTGGACGGAAAGTCAGTTAAAGGACGGCAAATGTCCCGACTGTGGCAGAGAAGTTAAAAAGTCACAAGAAGAAGCCTACTTCTTTAAGATGAGCAAATATGCGGATAGGCTTTTAGAATATTACGAAAAGCACCCCGAATTTATAACTCCCGTTTCAAGAAAGAACGAAATGGTTAACAACTTCTTAAAACCGGGTCTTCAAGACTTGTGTGTTTCAAGAAGTACCTTTAAGTGGGGTGTTCCCGTTGATTTTGACCCAAAACACGTAGTTTACGTTTGGTTAGACGCTCTTACTAATTATATCACGGGCATAGGTTACGATGCGGGCGGTAATCATACCGAACAGTTTAACAAACTTTGGCCTGCAGACGTTCACGTTATCGGTAAAGATATTATAAGATTCCACACTATTTACTGGCCGATTTTCTTAATGGCGTTAGATATTCCGCTACCCGAAAAGGTTTACGGACACGGCTGGTTGTTGCAAGACGGTGGAAAAATGAGTAAGTCAAAAGGTAACGTTATTTACGCCGACGATTTGGTTGATTATTTTGGTAAGGACGCAGTTAGATATTACGTTTTAACCGCAATGCCACAAGATAACGACGGCCTTATTTCTTGGGAATCTGTTATTGAAACGATAAATAGCGATTTAGCAAACGTATACGGCAATTTAGTTAGCCGTACTATTGCAATGAGCAATAAATATTTTGGTGGTAAAGTTGAAAATTCAGCCGTTAGCGAAGACGTTGACGCAGACCTAATCAATACGGTTACGTCCGCACGTGATAAGGTTAAGGCAAAGATGGATGAGTTTAAGGTTGCAGACGCATTAAACGAAATCTTTAACGTGTTTAGACGTGCTAATAAGTATATTGATGAAACTATGCCGTGGGCACTTGCAAAAGACCCCGAAAAGCAGGCAAGATTAGCAACGGTATTGTATAATTTAACCGAAAGTATCGTTATAGGAACTTCGCTTTTAGCACCATATCTTCCTGATACTGCTAACAAGGTTGCTAACATGCTTAATCTTTCATTACGCTCGTTTGACGATTGCGTTAAATTTGGCCGATTTTGTGAAGTAGTTGTAACGTCAACCCCCGAAATTTTATTTGCTAGGCTTGATGGAGCGAAAATTATGGAAAAGGTAAATGCAATGATAGAAGAAAGAAAAGAAGTAAAGACTGATAAAACCGAGCAAAAAACTGAACAAAAACCCGAAGTGAAACTTCACGACCACTCGGAAAAACCTGCTATTGAACTTGCGGATTTTGACAAGGTGCAATTAAAGATTGCTTTGGTTACCGCTTGTGA
>JAGCIP010000067.1 GCA_017648525.1 Clostridia bacterium | reverse complement strand
TTAGTATTTACGTCTATTCTACCAAAACCATTTTGAAGTCTTAAAAGTTGAAAATCGGGGTTAAATTCTTCAAAATCTGAAAGGATTTTAATGTTTGAAGAAGTACTATTTTCTTCTTTCTTAACAGATTCAGAATTCGGCTTAGAATTTCCACAACCCAAACCGAAAGATATAGAGAGAATTGAAATTAAACTTAAAACTAATGCTAAAATGCGTTTTATCTTCATTTTTCTACCCCCTTACTTTTCGTATATAATACTATCTACGAAATATACCGTACGAGCAGATTCCCCGTCACGACCGCCTACGTATATAGTCAAATACTCTACTCCGCCAAAAATAGACCAGTCTTTATCTGTAAGATTTATTTCAATAGCATTCATTCCTTTGTGGAGATTTGTAGTTGCTATATCATAATAAATCATCATATTTTTATATTTAGCCGAAATTACAAATTGAGTATTATCTTCACCGTTATAGTAAACATGGAACACAAGTTTTGCTCCGTTTGCTCCAATACCGTTTAAAAGAGAACCTTTAATAGTAAACGACTGTTCTTTACCCTTTCTTGTTTCAGGTAAATCAACCTTTACCATCTTACCCGTAAGAGTTGCATCTACGGTATTAGCGTCAACTATTTGACAAGTAGGAGTTACACCGTCTTTACCAAAATCTTTAACATTAACGTTATCGGCTTTGTTTGCACTTGCCTTTCCGCCTAAACTTTGACTATACTCACAAGTTACACCGTCTTTTTCTGCAGTTAACTTTAAGAAGTTTTCTTTTTCGGTAAGATTTACGATAAGTTCATATTTATCATAGTTACCGATAGAAGTTTTAGGCGTAGTAATCGTTCCATTTTGTTTAATAACTGTTCCTTTAGGTGCAACAAGTGTAAATACGTATTGACCAAACGAATTATCTTTAAAATCGGCTATACATACACCTGCATTTTGACATAAAGTTGCTAAATCGTAAAGGGCGCTTCTTGCTGACTTGAAATAATTACTATTTGCAGTAACTCTCGTTCCTACATAAAGAGAAGACGTAATAGCCTGCATTATCTTATCACTATTGAACGCTTGAGTTGGATCTATTTCGGAAATTTCATCACTCGTTCTTTTATACGTTTCGTTGATTTCATAATAAAGTTCATACTCTTCATTTCCGTCTCTCATTGCTTCCATACGTAATGATGCAATAGGACCATCAACTCCGTAGGCTTTACCGGGATACATAATCCAACCGTCTCCGTTTACTTTAGGGAAACGACTTGCGCTACCTGTATAATAATCTTCAATATCAACGTATGTTTCACCTGTCCATTCTGCAAAAACGTCCGCCGCCCAGTTAAGACAACCTTCAACGCCGTAATTTGCTCTCATCCAAGCCTCTAATCTTGCTGAAAGAAGAGTATCTTCGATATGAAGTGTAGGATAAGGAACACGTGGGTCTATACACCAATACCACCACTTGTCTTCTTGGTCTGCATATAAACTTCTACTAAATTCGGTGTAGTAATGGTTTATTGTAGGACACCATGTATCTATATGCGGTGCGTAATTATTTTCGTACCATGCGGTAATTACGTTAGGAACTTTTTTTAAAGATGCTATAACTTCATCTTTTATTGGAGAGGTTATGCTCTTATCTCTTTCGAATTCTTGTGCAACTTGTTTAATACAATTTCTATATCTATCCGACATAGTTTGAGTTGCGCCTACTCCACCAGGTCCCCAATACTGTGGTTCGTCAACGTAGTTTTCATAGAAAACAAGTTTGTCCATCATGTTGTAATTAGTTTCAAAACTCTTTTTTACAAAAGCACGAAGATATTTCTTTAAAACTTCACCATCAAAGCCTACGTCTGCTGCTGGTTTTCCAGGAATTGACACTACTGAACACATTGGATTTTGCATCTTCTCATAAGCCATGTCAACGTATTCTTTTACCTCTTCCGTTGTATGTGCAGTATCATCAATCAATTCACTTCCGCAAAGACGATATTCGTAGAGAAAATCATTGTACTTTTCAAGCATTTCTTGAGTCGTATCAAGTTCGCCTCTCTCGTAATACCACGCTGTAAGATAGTGAGTTTTTGCATGGTTTACTTGACTTACCACCAAATTACGAACGTTTAAAGTAATAGGAATATTTTTACTTTCTCTACCTATCGTAATTTTCGCACTACCCGTATATACGCCTGCTTCTTGTTCAACGGGAACGTCAAAACGGAATAATAAACCTTGGTTTTTGTTTGGTTCAACGTAGTTTTCCCCAACCATAACTATGTTCTCATAGGGAACGATTGCATCGGGATATCCACCTAATGGATTACCCGTTTTGTCAAAGTCCGTGGTAAGTGAAAGATATTTTTCATGGAAAACTTCAATATTTTCCTTTTTAAACTTTGCTCCGCTTGTACTTTGAAGGTCTGAAAGTTCTAAAGTGTATTCAAGTTTTTTATCCTTTGCAGTTATTATGATATGTTGAGATTCTTTTTCACCTTTTGCAGAGTCGACGTTTATAACCGCATCAGTTTTTACGTCGTCGTATACACCGTGAACGTCTTGTAAAATTTTCTCAGTAGATGGTGCGCCCCATAAAATAGCGTCGTTTACA
>JAGCIP010000066.1 GCA_017648525.1 Clostridia bacterium | reverse complement strand
GCTTGACTGCCACCGTTTTCTAGTATTAACGTCGTTTTTCCTTGCAAGTCTTCGTTAACAAGCCTAATTTTGATTTCTATCGTAAACGCATAGCGTTCTTGCTCGGGTGTGGTGTGCGACATTTTTACTTTTACAGTTTCGTCTTTTGCACAGGGTAGTTTTACTTTGAACACGTTACCTTCGTTAGTCAACTTACTATCGTCATATTCGTAAGTAAAGTCTACGGTCTTTATTTGCCCGTCTACGATTACTGAATTAGGTAACGTTATACTATCGTTATTACCCTTAGCCGAGGTTGTGTATACTTCGTAATTAGAAGTCGTTGTGTTCAATGCCACGGGATATTTCAAGACGTTTATCGTCACTAATTTAGTGATTACTTTGTCAAAGAAATTAACAGAAGCCGTAATGGTTGCCGTACCTATTTTTTTCGCAGTTACCTTTCCGTTTTCATCAACAACTACACAATCGCTACTAGATTCGTACGTGATCTTTTCGGCTCTTTCTTCCTGCGAAAATATCAATTTACCATTCAACTGAATATAATCGTCAACCAAAAGATTATACTCATTGTCCGAAATCGCAAATTTAATATACGGCGATTCATTAGTATCGACTACGGTAACCTCGCACACAGCCTTCGCCTCACCGATAGCAACCGTAATGCTTGCCTTGCCAACTTTAAGCCCTGTTACTTTACCGTTTTCGTCCACCGATACGATATCGGGATTGTCTGAGCTATAAGTCGCATCGCCTTCGCCTTGATATTCGATAGTATCCGACATATATAACCCAACGATTAACTGCTCGTTCTTCAACGTAATGCTCTGTAAGTAACCTGTTGGTTGGAAACATCCAGTAATACCAAGAGTGAGAAGAGCAATGCAAAGTCCGATCATTAACATTCTCATTATCTTCATTGTTAAATCCCCCATTCTTCACAAATTGTTACTACGGTCTTACGATTCCATGGTGTAACGCTAGTATTTATATCTATGTCAGGATTACCCATAGCCAAGCCAATTTCTTTGAAATTGAGTTTCCAATCCATCGAAACTTCTTCTCTCACATCGTTAGAATGCACTCTAATCATCAAATAATATGGACTTATCATTTCATCCTTAATGTTGGTCATATAATTATTGTAGGTGTCTTCGTCAAAACGTTCTAAATATGCAATTTGTTCAAGCGCATATTTATAACGTTCAATCCATTCCGATAATTGACTTACAGGCCAATAATCGTAACCGTTACCCAAATCATACAAGGCTAGGTCACATACGCCCCACATATATCCGTTTGCAAGATTAAGGTTTGTTCTTAGTTTCATTGAGTTGTACAACCCCTTCATAGTTTCACTTGCTGCGCCGTACATTCCCTTGAAGAACCTATCTTCTAATTCTTGCATATCGTCATTGCAATTCCATTCTAATTTAGAATTTAAGTATTCCGTATAATATCTATAACCCGAGGCACGGTTGGTTACCGCCGCTTCGACCATTATATAATACGAACCTTGTCCGTACGCTTCTTGGAATTGTTTTTGCAAAACGTCATAATTGTTAAACGGTACTAAAGATTGATAGAAATACGTTCCATACGACCAGTAGGTCATATTATCCTTTCCAACCAATGCGCTCCATTTTCTTATTATTTCCCAAGTGGTAGGATTTTCCGAATAAGACTTCGTCCAGTTCATTTTTATGGGCGCATACATTGTTCCCACTTCTTTTTCCGGTACGACTTCAGGGGCAATCGGTTGATATTTGTCTTTATCTTCATCATATACTACAGGGGCATCCTCTAATGAATAATATGCAAGCACAACGAGTTTGTAATCGCATTCATACGGTTTACCCTCTTCGGTTTCAAACCATTCGTTAATCGCTCTCGTCATTTCGTTACAATGTTGTATCGCAACACCTGCTAAGCCGTTATACTTTTCTCGTGCCGCATCGCACGCTGCACAAGGACACTCAGCATCTTCGTCTGCAACTGAATACAAGAATAAACGAGAGTCGGTTGGTTTTACGTCTTGATTGTATATAAACGAATCCTTGAATACTTGAATTTCATGCTCTATCATCGCTTGATATTCGGCTTCATCACCATGTGCCGTATAGCATAATTGTTGTAACGAAGGTTGACTTGGTACTCCATCGCTAAACCATTTTGGATGCTCTGCCTTATACCTAGAATAATTGCAAAATGCTAATGCGGTATGGTTTCTATCGCCATTTCCCCATCCCCATTTAGCCGGACTTTCGTTTTCATTTCTACTGATTGCCTCGATTACTGTTGCTCTACCCATATCGTCCGAATAGTTAAAACCCATTCTATACGCTACGATTTTGTCTTTCTGCGAATATGTTTTGCAACCGATTCTATGACTGAAATCTGGAATTTCCGTTACGTCATAATCCATTAAAGGAATTTCCGTCACGTTATTGTCCAACGAATACGTCGAGCCATTAAATTGCTCGAAATTCAACGTTAAAAACAACAATTTATACAAAGCGTAAATAGAACTTAAATCGGTATTACCATATAAAAAGATTGTTTTTCCCTTAGTTTCAATGCGATAACCTTGCTCGCCTAAAAAATCGAAGTCGGTTTCAATCCCTGCACTTTCAAACACTTTGTTTTTTCCGACAGAAATATATTTGTCCGTTTCACTATACGTGCAGTCAATGTCTGGTTTCATTTGTAAGGTATAACCAGTTGCTTCTTTAACTAGGCTTACAAAATCTTCCATAATTATGATTAAATCGTCGCTTGCGCTTAGAGGATAAACCATAACGTAGTCGGATTTTCCATTGCTAAAGAGAAAATCGTTAGTCGGTTTTTGGATTACCTTATGGTTAACTAATCCTGAAGTTTGTTCTTCTTGAGAACTATTATATCCACTACAAGAAACCGATAACACGGAACAAACTATAAGAACTAATATTACTGCTTTTTTAAATAAATTTTTCATATTATTCCACCTCAATATCGTAGTTGAATTCTGTATAATTGTTCGCCTCGTCTTGCACCAAATAATATATCGTGTATACCCCGGCTTTATTTACTTGAATAGACGTTCCTTCTACTTTCTTCATTACTCTGTCGGGATTGCAATAGTAAATAGAAACAATACACTTTTCCGCCGTGGATATGTTGTCCACAACGCTGAGCGTTCCTAATTCAACCGTGCTATTCACTTTTGCTGATATAACAGCATTTTCTACGGACACTTTCGGAGCAATCGAATCCACTACTGTGATAGAGAATACTGATTCACGCTTTGTGTTTGCGCTAGAATCGTTAGCTTTACAATGTACACTATATTTTCCTAAGTGTTCTAATTTAATTTGATAACTCTTGCTGTAATCTGCCGTTTTATCCAACTTTGTTCCGTCCATAGCGGTCACGTACTGTCCTTTAGCATCCATTACGTAAGCGTATTTTTCGATTGAAGGATCGTATACATCAGCGAAAACAATAGGTTGTAATGTTACCCCGTCGCCAACAGTGTAAGAGCCTGTAATTTTAGTGAAAATTGTTTGCGGTGCAACGTTGTCTTTCTGTCTTGCGTTCAATCTCTGTCCGTTGATTTCTATAATCGATACAGATGCTTGGTTTACTTGCGCGTCTTCAAATCTAAAAGAAAGATATGCATATCCACTCTTAAATCCTTCAAAGGCTCTTCCATCTGCATACTTCCTGGCGGAAACTGCATTTTTACCAGCGAATTTGACCTTCCCGTTTTCGTAACTCAATTCGATATTCGTCTTATCAAATTTATCCATTATATCGCCCATAATATAGTAATACGAGCCACTTTGTTGATAAAATTTAATTTCAATTTTATCTTTCGAATTCATCGAATCGGTCAACGTCACGTAGAACGCACCAAAATCATCAAGTTTTTCATTAAACGAAAAACTCGTGTTAAAACTTGACGTTTGTAATGAACGGATAAACGTAATTTCTTCTGCTTGATCGTCACTTACTGTAATGGTTGTTCCTTCGGTGTTCACCACAAGAGAATATCCTGTTGCATCAAAATATTTATCCACCTTAAATTGTGTAGTTTTAAATCCTACATCCACCACAGTCAAAGCAGAACTTTCATAAATCTTTTCCGTACCTACGTAGTATTCAAAAACAATAGAATTTGTAGCATTTACAGTAAAAGAATTATTATCAACTTTTAATGCGGTCGTTCCGTCGGCAATAACTTTATATTGAACTTCTTGTTCCGTTGCTCCGTTTGCAGACAGCTTATTTACCTTTAACGTAGGAACGTTATGCGTTGCGTTTTTAATATAATATCTTTCAAACACAGGTTCTTCTAGATAAATATTTTTGCTTTCGCCTGTTAAGGTCAAGATATATTCTTCCACAAATTTTTCAGAATATCCACCGTATTCAATTCTTACTTTGTGCGCACCCAAAGTCTTCGGCGCAAAAGAATAGTTATCGTCTACTGTATATTCCACGCCGTTTTTATCCACTACCGAAATTTTGTAAAACGGCTCACCAAACACGTTCTCAACCGTTAACGAATCAAACAGGCTAACTGTTTGAGCGATTTCACATTCCGTCTTTTTATTCGCAAAACTAAGCGTTGCCTTATTATCCTTATTTACCGCCTCTATCATCAGAACTTTCTTAGCCGTATGGCCGAAATTATCAGAAGAAAGATATTCTATGAAATAATTGCCTGCAATTGTGGGCGTAAACGTACCGTCAATAATTTGTTTATATATTTTTTGATTAGAATAATAATTATAATAAACGCTTGTTACAAGTTCTACATTTGACGACGAATAAGTAGCAGTGTTCAATTTATCCGTTACCGTTGCATTAAATACGTTATATGCTTGCCCGACTACAGCCTTTGGCAAATCATCTTCACTATAACCTTGTAAATCAATATTGATTTCAGGCGCAGCATTATCAGGCAATGCATTTTTCGATAAATCAAGCCCGTAAACGTCTTCAATCATTAAATTTAGTGTAGAGTTCATATAACTAGAACCTTGAATAGAAAGATACACTTCACCCGTTGTCCATTTTAAGTTCTTGCCATAGAACGGTTGAAAGTCTAAGTCAGAAACAAAGTCATAGCCAGCATTATCTATACCATAATAGCCATCACGGAAATAAAGGCAATTAGTTGCACCATCAAAGTACAAGTTCATTGGAACGGCAGACGTACCACGGTCATATC
>JAGCIP010000065.1 GCA_017648525.1 Clostridia bacterium | reverse complement strand
CCACAACCAAGCGCGTTGGATTGCCCCGCAACAATTATTATGTCAAATTTGTCGTTTGAAGGATTTTTTATAATCATAATTCTATTTAGTCGTGTTTGTGATAATTAATAACACTTATAATTAAGTCACTACAAAAATCATCAAAACCTAAAAGGTACTTATTATCACTATATAATTCAATTCTTTCTTTTTTACCTAAACTTGAAAGATAAATACCATCTTGCAAGTTGTTATCGGTTATATATTCAACGGTAACCTTTTTACCGCGCACTTGCATATCAAGTATGGCGTTTTTAAACGGTAAATACATACAAGGTGAAAATTCTATCCCATTAAGAGAACAAAGAACACCAAATATTTTATAAACAAGTACTTTTATCAAAACACACGCACTTCCAGTATACCAGTCCCCACCAGACTCCCCGTCTAAGCCTAACTTTTCATTATAAACGTAAGAGTTTGACATTATGAATGGCGAAGTTGTGATTTTGTCGTGAGTTATAGGAATAACCTTTTTAATGTACTTCCAAGCAAGTTTATACTCACCCATTTCAAGCAACGCCCAAATACCAAATAGAGTTGAGTGATTATAAGTAGCGCCGTTTTCCGCCGTGCCTTCTATCATATTTGCAATTCTACCAACGCCTTTGCTCTTAGCATTAAAAGCAGGCGCAAAGGTATTTAATCCATATTTAGCATCAAGTTTACCGAACGATTTAAGTATATCGCGACTTAAAGTTTTATCAAGATTTATTGCACCGGAAAGTATAAAAAATGATACAGAAGTTAAACTATCTCTCGATAAACCGTCGCTATCGCAATAACTACCTACAAAATAACTACGCTCATCACCCCATCCGTGCAAAATTTTTCTATCATCACCGTTAGAAACTATGGTATATTTTAAGATGTTTTCGCCTAATTTTTTTCTTAATAATGAGTATTTATCTCTTTTGTCAATATCGCCAACCTTATCAAAAATATCTGCAACTTCAAAAAGCGCTTGATAAAGTTGTAAGGTTGCCATAACTGAAACGCCCGTACCAAATTTCGAATTAGGCTTGGTAGTAGCACCAAGACCGTTTAAGGAATCATTCCAGTCCCCATCTAAAATTTTCAAGCACCCAGTTTTATAGTCCAAGTTTGAAATTAGATATTCAATTATAGCTGTAACGTGTTCAAGAACTGTGTCAAACCTATCTGAAAAATCAACCTTTCCATTAAATTTATAGTACCCACATTTATTATCCAGTATTGAAAAATCGCCAGTATAAGCAAGATATTTATAAATTGTGTGGATTATCCATAAACCTTGGTCTATAAAACAACTCGTTATAAGACTTGGTAATGCACCTTTATATTGCGGATATGAAAACTGACGCGGTGGCCTACCATCATCAAAAATAAATGAAATTGCTTCTGTTATCTTTGTTTTAGAATATTCTGGACACCATAAAAGCGCAGATTCAAGTTGTTGAAAAACATCTCTCATCCCAAGATACTGTCCTGCAAAGTTTTTTGACTTTGCGCACGTTTCAACCTGCCTTAACACGTTTGCAATCAAACAGTTAAAGGTGTAGTCGTTTATTTCGCCAGTAGCATCACTAAATTTTATTAACGGAATATTTTTACCGATAACGTTAACATTATTTTCAAAAGCTAATTCTACGTCATTAAGTTCGCCTTCAATATCTTTTATAGAATTTAAAAATTCTTCGTTATCGCCACAAGAAAGGGTGTAATTAACATTAAATATTTCGTTAGGACTTAAATCAAAAGTAATAATATCTCCAGCAATAGGATTTTCCTTATAACAAGTAAAATCAATTGTTTTATCAAATGCGCCGTATTTTAATGACGTTGATGCGGTTAACGGGTTATTTTTACCACCTTTAAAACAAATTTGAGAAGTAGTAGTTTTCAAGTCACCAAAATGCGAACTTCTTAATACCTTAGCATAGTGCATTATTTTCCCGTTTTTCACATTTTCATAAACGTTAAAAAGGTAACCATCCTTTTCTTTTTTACAACCAGCATATGCTTTTGTCCATTGATTATCACACTCTCTTGCCCACAAAAAACAGTTAAAGTAGGCACTTGAGTAAAGTGACAAAGTTTTACCTGAAACGTTTTCAACGTAGAAAGAGCATCTAACGTTTTTATTTGCATCAAGAAAAATTTTCAACGTTGAAATAATCCCGTCATCTTCGACAAAATAATATGCAGATTCAGGCGAAAACACAACGAATCTTTTAACACTATCTTCAATCAGTTGCTTTGAATTACTAAAAATTGACACAGGAAAATAATAATTTCCACTTTTTTTACCAACAAAAAAGGCAAGATTAGATTCCTTACCTTCAAAAGACGGCAATATGATATTAAATATGCCTTCCTGCAAACAAACCCCACCCGTTGCATAAGTAGTTAAAATCCTGCCGTCATTTGCGTAATGATACCTACTGTTAGAGTGTTGATCTTCATAACATAAAATATTTTTATCATCTAAAAAATAAGCGGAATTTGGGATTTTACATTTTTCCGCCAAGTTTGCGTTGTTTTCTAAATAGTGAACACTATCAAGTATGTCTTTTATTTTTTTATAATGTTGGTTAATAAAATTAGTCATAAACAATTAAAACCTTACTATTTTTATCTCTCATGATTTAATCGGCGTTTATCTAAACTTAGAAATTTAAATAAACGCCATATAATCGCAACTAATTTTTGCCTTAATCTACCTTAACGATTCTTATATCGTCAATATAAACCTTTAATTGTTCTGTATCGTTTCCATTAAAACTATTATAGAAACACATCAACATCTCGCCTGATGCTTTTGAGTCGGTAAGAACAGCTTTGCTCAACTTAATTTCGCTCCACTCTCCACCTTGAACAAACGGAAGTCGTGGATTTACGTTATCGCCCCACAACGTGTTTAATACAAATTGATATCTGTTCGTTGAGTCGATATAAACCCAAATTGAAACGTAATCGTTATCATCCATTTCGTCCGCCATTGAGAGAAGTTCAGCGTTCATACCGCAAATACGTCTTTGAGGTGAGCCGTCGTTCGTAATAGTTTCAACGACACCTGTTCTTCCTTCAAATTCTGCTAACCAGTTTACATAGAAAGCAGTCGTAGTATAGGAATCCATATTTTTAGATTTAACTATTCTATCTTTTGACGACTCAACGTTGAAATCTTCAACAACGGTTGGACCTAATCGGTTTATCATAATATTTTTTTCAAAAATTATCGTGTTATTATATTTATAACATATAACGTAATTCCCCGCAACTGAAAAGGTAACTTTTCCATTAATTATTTGAGGAATAGTTGTATTATTCCCGTCAACCTTAATCTCCACGTCACATAATTGATTTATAACCGTGCCATTCGCATCAATAATTGCATAACAAGTTGGAAGGGTATATTCAACACCTTTCTCGGGTTCTGTATCATTAACTATGTTGTAGTCAATAACTGAAATATCGTCTAAATAGATTTTAACTGCATCGGCATTTGTATGAGACAAATAGAAAACCCCTACCGTTTTATCAAAATCTGATGCGACCGCCTTAGCAAACGGCATTTTATAATCAGTTCCTTGTGCAAACTCTGGATTAGTTAACATATCCTTAGTGATTTTAATTGTTTGCCAAGTTTTACCTACGACTTTTTGCGCTAAAATACCCCACGTGCCAAAGTTTCTAATAACAACTTCCCCATCAACGTCAATCCAAACGTTTAAAGCAATGTATCCGTTATCACTCATTTTGCTTATTAACGATTCAATTTCAGACTGTGTTTTGTTAAATTTAAGATTTAATCTTCTATATTGAGATGAATTGTCATTTAATACAGTCTCAACAACACCGCTCTTGCCTTTATATGATGAGTGCCACGTTGTATAAAAATCATAAGGTGCATAAGTAAACCCAAGCGTATTTTCTTTAATAATCTCACAAGATGAGTTTACGCAGAAATCTTCAATAGACAAAGCTAAACAAGGATTATTATTCTCAACCGTAACATTCTTAACGTATTCATACTCAACACCGTTTAATTGACATTTATAAAGTATGTCGTATTTACCCGGAATTGTAAAAGTCGTTTTATTATCAGTTATATCTAACGCAACGTTAGTATAAGACAAGTTGCATTGAATTTCTGTTTCGACGTTTATGTTCTGACCTTGAATTCCCACAAAGTTAAGTTCTGGAATAGTATATTCCTGATTTAGAGTAGGCCTAATTTCATTTTCAAATTTTGATTTGATTAACGATATTGAATCAATATAAAATTTGACGCCGTTTAAATTTTGCTTGTCGTCTTGAAAAAAGAACAACTGGTCTCCACTACCGTTTATTGAGTGCAAATCAGAAAAGATTGATAAAGCATTCTTATATATTTTAATTTCTTGCCACTTTTTACCAGTAACCTTTGACAAAACAGTCCACGTGCTACTATCTTGCGGATTTTCTTGTCTTATAGCGTCAAATTGACCGTCTTTATCTAACCAAAACCAAATAGAAATATAATCTTCTTCGGTCATCTCAGCAACCATTTCGCTTAAAAGCGCTTTGTCAAAACTAAACGTTGCACAAATTCTTCTCATGTTTAAATTTGTATTTAGCGCCGATTCAATTACTCCCTTTCTACCATCAAAAGTTTCGTGCCAAACCGTGTAAAAACCGTCGCCATATTTAATCTGTTCTGTTGCTCCCCAAGCAGTTGACTTGATTAAGGTTGATGCAGAAAGTTCGTCGTTAAAATCTTCAAGCATATTGCTTGTCATACCTAAACGAACTTTGAAGTCTTCAGATTTAGTTGCGGTAGTTCCTGTAGCGTCAGTAGCAGAAATTTCAAGAGTATAAACACCCCTTTCGCTTGGAATAAACGCTCTATCGGTGACAGGAACTTCTACCTTGCTAGAATTTTCATTGCGATAAACCTTGTAGGTTGGAACAATAATTTCACCAGAAGCTTTTCCTATGCTAACGTCAGGAAGTTGATATTCTTTTCCTACGTATCCAGTAAATAGTCTATCTGCAAAATCTTCAATCGTTATTGTTGACCTATCTTCTACAAGGATAGTAATAGTTCTTGAAACACCATTACAGGTCGTTACAGCCGTATATCCATCCATAGAAGAAACGTTAAATCTATCAAATAAAACATCTACGGGGTTTCCTTTCGAATCTTTTACAGTAACCGTACATCTATGCGCCTTACCATTTTGGTCTATTGCCGTAACGTATTGAAGTAATGATGCATTTGCGCCGTAAGCAACCTTAATGGTAATATCGTCAAAGCCAACGAATTTTACCGTTTTACATCCGACCGAAAAACAAATCGAAAGAATAAAACAAAGCGCACTCATAGACAAAAATAGTTTTTTAAGAGTTTTAATTATCTTCATAATTATTCTGTCTCCTTAACGTAAACCTCTTCGCCTGTTTCTATTCTAAAATTATCAAAATAGAAAGTAATGTCTCTACCTGTTTGCTGAGCAGGTATCCAAAGTGAAATTTTACCAGGAGCATTAAGGAAATCTATTCCTTTACCACCAGCACTACCGTATGCCATTTCATAGAAACTTATCTTATAACTTTTTATAGTGTTTCTCTCAGGTTTTAAGAAGTCTGCATATTTATCAAACTCGCCGTATTCAACGCGAATATCGTTTCCATTTTTATCCTTGCCATAATATTTCCCACTTTCTAATTTCATAAGTGGCCAAATGTATGAACCATTGCCAGCACCGCCTTCTTTTGTAAACCAAGGAGAAATCTGCTTGGTAAAACCTGTTAAATCGTCGGTTGTATAAACGTCAAAAGCAAAATATGTCTTCTTATAATCGTCAATACTAACCTTAGAAAACTCAGTTTTTTGGAGTAATTTGCCTGGTAAAATTATTTTGCTTGCGCTTTGATTAGTGTCTGTGGTAGAGTGAGAAACGCATTTTAACGCTTTGTTTTCAAAACTTTCGGGCAAGTTATATTCATTGCTGTTAACTACGCTTACTGTAATGCACGACGGTTCGTCTGCGGGAAGTTCAGTTGTGGCAATAAAATTTTGATAGTCTTTTTCAAAACTACAAACTTCGCCTTTGTCAACGTAAATTAAGTCGTTAATCTCTTGTTCTTCATCACAAGCAACCAACTTTAAGTCGTCAAGATAGTAAACGTTTTCTTCGCTAACGTACAAATTACCGGTATTTTCAAATTCGAAATATACACCTTCAATATTCTTTAGGTCAACGAATAAATTGAGCAAGTCAAAATCAAGCCAATAGTCAATTCTTGTCCAAGCGTTAGGCTCTAGAACAAAATCTTGACCTTGTGCCGTTGATATACTACTGTTACTGCATATGCCAGTAACCAAACCTATGGTAACTTCCTTGGTTTTATCCGTTGCGTTGTACATATAAGCGCAAATTTCGCTATATTTAGTAAAGTCTCTAAAATCGAATTCAAACAAATCTGAAATAGCGGTAAAATATATTAGCGGT
>JAGCIP010000064.1 GCA_017648525.1 Clostridia bacterium | reverse complement strand
TTTATATGCAACTTCGGTCTTTACAACGTCAATCTTTTTTGCAATAACGTCATTGACGAAAGTTTCAAGTTCCTTTAATTCTTCTTCGGTCATCTTATGGTCTAAGTTAAAGTCAAAACGCAATCTATCTTCGGTAATATTAGAGCCTTTTTGCACCGTTTGCGTGCCGAACATTTTACGAAGTCCTGCAAGCATAATGTGAGTTGCGGTATGGTAAGCGGTAGTCTTTTCGGTTTGTTCGGTAAGTCCACCCTTTGCGTTTTGCGCCTGTGCCTTAGAAAGTTCTTGATGCGCCTTAAAAGCTTCGTTAAAGCCAACTTCGTCAACCGTTAATCCACGTTCTTCTGCAAGTTCTTTGGTAAGTTCTAACGGATAACCGTAAGTATCGTAAAGTCTAAACGCTTGTTTCCCTGAAATTTGCGTTTCGGGAATATAAGACGGGTCTTTTTCTTTCATAAAGGCGTTCTTTCTTTCCATACCCGTAATGCACTTATCAAACTCTTTAAGACCAGATGCAAGCGTTGCTTCAAATTTTTTGATTTCTTTGCTTATTTCTTCTAAAATATAATCTTCCTTTTCAACGAGTAAAGGATATGCGTCGTTATAAATCTTTTCGATAAAGATTTTAGCAACTTCGCACATAGCAGTTGCATCTACGCCAAGATTTTTGCAGTATCTTATAGCACGGCGGAGAAGTCTTCTTAAAATGTACCCTGCCCCCGTGTTTGACGGAACAATGCCGTTAGCGTCGCCGATAAGCATTACCGCAGTTCTAGTATGGTCGGCAATAATACGCATAGCCTTGGTGTCTTTTTCTACTTGACCGTAAGCCTTGCCAGATAAAGTTTCAAGCATTTTAATCGTATCGATAAATAGGTCGGTCTTATATCCGTCGTCAAGTCCGTTAAGGAAAAGCAACAATCTGTCTAAGCCAAAGCCCGTATCAACGTTTTTGTTTTCAAGTTCAACGTATTTACCGTCTTCTAATTTTTTATATTGCATATAAACGTCGTTGCCGATTTCAACGTAACGCCCGCAATCGCAGTTAACGTCACACGTATCGCAACAAGGATTATCGTGGCGGGGATAGAACCACTCGTTATCAGGACCGCAAGGCGTGCCAACAGTTCCTTCTAATTCCCACCAGTTGTTAGATTTATCTAGGTAAAAAATGTTTTCAGGCTTAATGCCTAACGCTTTTAAGTAACCCGCCGTTTCTTCGTCACGGGGGACGGAGTCGTTCCCTTCAAAAACGGTAGAACAAATCTTGTCCTTATCAAACCCGAACACTTGTGTTAAAAGTTCGAACGACCACTTAGTCTTTTCCTTTTTAAAATAATCGCCCAAACTCCAGTTACCCATCATTTCAAAAAAGGTAAAGTGGGTAGCGTCGCCAACCGATTCGATATCAACCGTTCTGACGCAACCTTGAACGTTGCAAAGTTTAGTGCCCTTGGGATGCTTTTTACCGAGTAGATAAGGCATTAACGGTTGCATACCCGCAACGTTAAACATAACGCCCGTAGTCCCGTCGCCTATTAGCGATACCGCACCGATATTAACGTGCCCACGTTCTTCGTAAAATTTTATCCATTTGTCTCTTAATTCTTTAGAAGTAATCATAATTTCACCTATTATTTTTTTGTAAGTTGATAACCGTCTTTAGCGTCTTTAACAATATAGCCGAGTTCTAAAAGTTTATCACGGAGCAAATCCGAAGTTGCCCAGTCTTTATTCTTTCTTGCGTTAAATCTTTCTTCTGCGATTGCTTTAACTTCGGCGGGAATTTCTTCCGCAGGGTGTTTCGTTTCATAATCGTTTATAAATTCGTCCGCACCAGCCTTGAATAAACCTATAAGCGAATAAGTTTTTCTAATTTGATTAACGTCGTCTATCGCAGATTTATCTAAAGCAATAACCTTTGCCTTTATACTCTTAAAATAGCCAAACAAGTTAGAGATTGCAAGCGCGGTATTAAAATCGTCGTCCATAGCACGATTAAAGTCTTGGTCAATCTGTTCGTTTAAGCCGTTAGAAGTTCCTAACGCATTTGCGCTCTTAATGATTTTATAAAAATCGTAAAGGTGCTTTTCAGCGTTAGGAAACAAGTCGTCCGTTACGTTTATATCGCCACGGTAGTTGGTTTGCAACAACGCAAACTTAATAGTTTCGGGCGAATAAGCATCTAATAAATCTTTAAGGAAAAGACTGTTGCCAAGCGATTTGCTCATCTTTTGTCCATTAACTTTAATTAGTCCGTTATGAATCCAGTAAGACGCAAATTGCGTGCCGGTTAACGCTTCGGTTTGCGCTATTTCGTTTTCGTGGTGGGGGAAAATCAAATCTCTGCCACCGCCGTGAATATCTATCTTGTCGCCGAAAGCCTTTCTGTTCATAGTAGAACATTCTATATGCCAACCTGGTCTACCTTCACCCCAAGGCGAACTCCAACTCGGCTCGCCTTCCTTTGCGGATTTCCAAAGGGCAAAGTCAAGCGGATTTTTCTTCATTTCGTCGTTTTCAACACGAACGCCGTTCATAGCATCTTCAAGATTTCTA
>JAGCIP010000063.1 GCA_017648525.1 Clostridia bacterium | reverse complement strand
TCGGTTGCCTTAAAACCGGTTTCTACTTCTGGGGTATTGCCGTTGCAATTACTACAAGCGGTAAAGATACCAGAAGAAAAAATCATAACAACAATCAAAATGCTTAAAATAAACTTTCTCATTTTCCCTCCTTATTTTACCTGAATATAATAATTTGCAAGAGCAACGTTACCGCTTGAATCGACAGCCAAATAAATAATTTGGTAAACACCCTTTTTGTCAGCGACAAAAGACAAATCGTCTGATAAATAAGTCATATATTCATTAGCGTCAATAACGAAAACGGAATATTTAATTTCGCCGTCCTTATCGTCAATAACGATAGGTTTAGCGACTTCTACTTTAGAGTTTAAGTTGTAAGTGTTGACCTTAACGTCTAATTGAATGGTAGGAACATCCTTATCAACGATAATAATTTCTTGAGCCTTTGGCGAAGCAGGTCTCCAGTCATTGCCTAAACTAAAGATGACAGAATATTCAAAATAATCAGTTATCGTTATGTGATAAGTCGTGAAGAAATCGTTGCTAACTCCGTCTAATAACACGCCTTCGTCACTAACAACGTAATTACCCGTTTTATTGTCAATTACAGCAAACGAACAAGTTGGAGAAGTGTCAACGAAATCGTAAGCGTCAAAC
Organism: Clostridia bacterium; assembly: GCA_017648525.1. Taxonomy (GTDB): domain Bacteria; phylum Bacillota; class Clostridia; order Christensenellales; family Borkfalkiaceae; genus UBA1259. The sequence goes on along the minus strand of JAGCIP010000063.1, from coordinate 2,497 downwards.
GCAAGTTCAACTACTTCGCCAACAGAATGACCTTGGAAGACTCTTTCATTATACAAAAGGGTTGGAGCGGACGGTCTAGTAGTTCCCGTTCTTAAACGCAAACCGTTAACCTTGTAGATATTAAGGATAGCGCTATCAGTAACGCCGTCAACACCGACGGACATAAACATTTTGTCAGCAAAACCGCCCAAAAGTTCAGCAACGGAAATTACGTCGTTCGTTTCGCTGAAAACGATATTGCCGTCAACAACCGAAGTGCTGATTTCAACGTTAGAGTTAAACTCGTTGTTAGTCAATATTTCTTTAACGAGCACGCCGTTTCTATAAGCGACAACCTTAACGCCGTCTTGCCCGTCAACGAAAGAGATTTTTGCAACGTCACTTCTGTTTGAAAGATTAACAAGTTCAATAAAGACAGAATCCAAATTACCGTTAGCAACGAAAACAAGTTCAAACAAATTAACGTGAACGCTATTAACAACTTCGAGCGTAGCAGTTTCTTTGGTTAAACTATAAGTAGTAAAGTCCGTGCCGGGAGTAACGGTAAAATCGCTACCTTGCAACATTTGCCAAACGTTCAACTTGTCGTCTTGGTCGTAGATATCAACTACGGGAATATTGAAATAAGCCTTTTCAACCGTTTCCTTGCCATTATCGAATTTAAATGTCAAATCAACGTAATTTTCGGCGGTAACGGTAAACTTGTTATTGTTAATTAAAGTAGGTTGACCACCGTCTTGCGACAAATAAAGTTGTCCTTTAATTTGTTGCGTTCCGTTAGAGAAATCGTATGCCAAATAATCAGGGATAGCATAATCAAAGCCCTTTATAACGTATTTAGGCACTTGTGCATCGCCCTCACAAAGTGGCGTGTCGGATTTAGCAACGGTAAGGTCATACTTAAAGGTTGCCTCGCCCAACTCGTCTTTATAATCGTAACGAATTTCATAGTCGCCCGAATACATAGGTAAGAATTTACCGTCCACAACGTCGTAAACGATATTAGAAGATTTTAAGGTTGCATAAGTTTTAACGGTGTAGCCGTCAATAATATTACTAAAGGTAGGATTAGCAACGGCAACTTGATTCCCCACAACAAATTGACTTTGATAATCGCCAAAATCAACGGTTACAGGCTCTCTAACGATAGCGGTAACGTCAACGGTTTTAACTGAAACATTGCCCCAAGAATCTTCAACGTGATAGTACAAGGTATAAACGCCTTCTTTAGTAACGCTAAATTCGCCGTTAGTAACGTCTACCAACGTTCTAGCGTTTGAATTGTAATTGTAATAAACGAGCACCCCGCTATCAATAACGTTCATACCGCTTATTTCAGGAATAAGAATAGGATAAACGGAATATTTTTTACCAACAACAGCGTTAGGAATGGTATCTTCGGTATACTTGCCGAAATCAACGCCAACGCTAATTGAAACGTTGTTTTCAGCACTTTCTTTGGTTAAATCGTTGCCCATAATCGACTCGATAAATAGGTTATAAGAAATAGAACTACCAGATGCACTAAGCGACAAAATTACTTCACCAGTAGTAAAGCCTGACCAAAGATTATCTTCGTATAAAACGGGGTCGTCAAGGTCAACGACCAAACCGCTACTTGCGTGAACTGAACGTTGAGCGTAAAGCCTGTGTTCTTTACTGTCAAGCATAAGCGTACAGTAGTTGTTTTCAAATCCGTAAGCGTATTTAGGAGCAATACCCGTAAAAGACGTGTTTGCACCGTAACCATACTGACTGTGATTGCTGAAAATTCTGCAACAACCACCTTCGTAATCAATAGTGGTAGACGCCTTGTTTTGCCAATGCAAACCAATAGCGTTTTGCCCGTTAGCCTTGCCGTCGATATAAACGGTTTTATCAGTTTGTTTATAGCGCACTTCAACGAAATTATTAGAATCGTAAATATCGGTAAGTTTAAGAGTTACCATATCGATTTCATTTTCGCCAGCAACTAAAGGCGTAGCGTAAAATTTAATAATCGGGGTGGTTTCTTTGGTAGAATTGCTTAAATCTAAAACCTTGTTAAAGGTAAAAACGTCACCTTGTTGCAAGGAAAGATTAAGCCCTTCTCTGCCGGGCAAATAATCGCCTGGCGTACCGTAAGAAATAGTTCCACGTCCATTTATAGAAAACAAATCGTCGTAAACGGCAAAAGGGATAGATTTAGATAAAACCTTTCCGTCGACGATTGCCTTGTATTCAACTTTATATCGACCAACTTGTTCTAGAGTAACGGAGTTAGTAGATAACGTAACACCGTTAGGATAGTGCAAGATAGACGTTGCATTATATTCATTCCCTTTATAAAGGATTTTTGCAGACTTAATTTGCAAAGTGTCCCCTAAACCGTAAGAATCAAGATATTCTTCCGCATTAGCATCAAATTGAACAACGAAAGAACTGTCGTTTGCCTTAGCGTTATAAAGACCGAGCGCAAAGCCAAAGGCACAAACCATTGCTGTTATCGCACAAATCG
>JAGCIP010000062.1 GCA_017648525.1 Clostridia bacterium | reverse complement strand
TTAAAAATACCGGTAAAAACGAGTACGTCGAACTTGATAAAAGAATTGTTTTAACTTCCGATTTGCACTATGCGGTTTCTCAAAGTGATGTTATTATAATATCTATTAGCGCACAGTCGCTACGTTCTTTTACAAAGCGAATAATTGATTGTGACGTTAAAGATAAAAAATTCATTTTGTGTATGAAAGGCGTTGAAGTTGAAACTGGTAAGCGACTTACCGAAGTGGTTGGCGAGTGCGGTATCGATATAAACAACGTTGCCGTTTGGGTTGGGCCTGGGCATATTCAAGCGTTCGTAAAAGGCTACCCTAACTGTATGGTTATTGATTCAATCAATAAAGATTTAGTTAAATATTTAGCGGATAATTTGCGTGGAGAACTTATACGTTTTTATTATGGAGACGACGTAATAGGGAGTGAAATAGGCGCCGCAGCAAAAAACGTTATGGGCATTGCAGCGGGCATGCTTGACGGTGGCGGATATACGACGCTAAAAGGTCCGTTAATGGCTCGCGGGGCTCGTGAAGTTGCTAGATTGATTAAGGCAATGGGTGGAAACGAGTTGTCCGCTTATGGGCTTTGCCATCTTGGCGATTATGAAACAACTTTATTTTCGGATTATTCGCATAATCGTAGGTTTGGTGAAATGTTTGTTAAAAAAGAGCCGTTTGAAAAACTTGCAGAGGGTGTTAGTACCGCAAAAGCATTGAAATTGCTCGGCGAAAAATATCAGGTTGATTTGCCTATAATTAATGCTGTATATTCTATTATTTATGAAAATAAAGAACCTATGAAAGTATTTTTGAATTTGTTTTCTAGAAGTACGAGAAAAGAGTTTTAATTTAGATTATTAAAGCCCGTCACTTATTTATAAAGTGACGGGCTTTTTACGTTATGAATTATATGATTTAAGAATTTTATCTGCACAATCTTTAATTTTTTTTTGCAAGGAGATAGGTTCTATAACTTTAATTCCATCTCCAAAACTCATTAATTTCATTATTAGACCGTTATCAATGGGAAGAAGAACGTCCGCAATAAATTTATCGCCAGATTTTTTAACGTTTTCAACACCTAACCATTCTTCTACGTCAGATAAGCAAGATTTTTTAATTTCTAAAATAACGGGTAGGGCGTTAACGCTTGCGTGCCAAAAGTTTGTTGGAAGGTCCATTTTAGATAAGTCTTGACGGGTAAATTTTTCTTCCTTTATGATTGCTTTTTCAATTCTGCCGGTTTTAAAAAACCTGAACTCGTTGCGTAAGTTACAATAGGCGAAAACATACCAAAGACCTTGTTTGAAAACTATTAAGTGCGGGTCAATCGTTCGCTCTGTAATTTCACCGTTTCTATCGTGGTATTTAATAAGTAATTTCTTATTATTTTCTATGCAGTCTTGAATTACAATTAACTTGTTTTTATATCCAACAGTATCACCCCAAGGACCTGCATCTATTATTAAATTGCCACCGTTTAATGAAAAACCGTTGTCATCATATTTTATTGCCGACTTAAATTTGTTTATAACGCTTTCTAACTCTTTATTAGGTACACTATCACATATAGCAGATAGGGCGTTTATAGTTTGTTCAAATTCTTTTTTTGTCATAAAAGAAGTTGAAAACCTATACGTGTCCACGATTGAAAAACCACCTTGGTTTCCTCGTATTGTGTAAATCGGCACGCCTGCAAGTTCAAGACTACTTATGTAGCGGTGTATGCTTCTAACGCTAACTTCAAATTTTTGAGCGAGATAAGAAGCCTTTACGCTTTTTTTCGACATAAGTTCAAATAAAATTCGCATCATTATTTCAAATTTCATAATCTTTTAATCTCCTAATACATATTTTAATATATAAAGTAATTTTTGTCAATTATTTTAGATTTATTTCATAAATATGACAAGCATTTGGCATAATTGACTGTTATTATATGTGTGTAAATAGGAGATAGAATATGATTGATGCTATTATAAATGCGTTTTTTTACGTTAAAAAAGAAAATAAACCTATAACATATTTATGTGATAGGCAACTATCAAAAGAATTTAACCACATAAAAAAAGCCCGCCAAAACGCATGCAACGTAGGCGGGGTCAAAACTGAATTGTCAGAATATTTTATAGATAATTTGGGATTAAATACTTTAGAGCGTGCAAGCGCACAACGTTTAGTTGTTAGTGTGCGTAATCAGCGATAATCCTTGAAATTTCTCTACTTGCGTCTTTAATAGGGTTGTTTTCTAAATTTCTTAACAAATTATACCTGTTTGCGTAAACTGAAGTAACCGAAAGAACAAGAGATTCCGGCGTTAAATTTTGTTGTGGTAGTACGTGTGCTAAACCTTTTTTTTGAAAATAGTTTGCGTTTAGTATTTGGTCGCCACGAGATGCCGATTGTGGTAGCGGTATCAATACGGTTGGTATTTTAAGACTCATTAATTCAAACAAAGTGTTTGCGCCAGAACGAGAAACACAAACAGATGCCACGGCAAAAGCATTTTCCATTTTACTAATATATTCAGTTTGTATATAACCTTTTTGTGTTAGTTCACGTGCAATATTGTTTTTTCCACACACGTGTAAAACGTCAAATTTTGGTAAAAGGTCGGGTAAGGCTTTTCGCAAGGTGATATTTATTGCTTGAGCTCCAAGACTTCCGCCTGTAACTAATAGAACGGGTTTTTTGCCATTAAAACCAAATGATTTAAGGGCGTCGTCTTTTGATGCTTTATATAATGATTTTCTTATAGGCGAGCCAACGTATTCACCGTTCTTTATTGTTTTAGCGGTGTCAGGGAAAGACGTTAATACTTTTTTGCTATATACTGAAGAAATTTTGTTTGCTAAACCGATTGAATAATCGCTTTCGTGAGTTATTACTGGTATTTTTCTAATGGACGCTGCAATAACGGTTGGAACTGAAACGTATCCGCCTTTTGAAAAGATAACGTCGGGTTTAACCTTGTCAATGATTTTTCCTGCTTTAATTATTCCTGATATTACCTTAAACGGCATGGTGAGATTTTTAACCTTATTCACTCTATCTAACTTTGCGCAAGGTATAGAGTAATAGGGAATATCGGTGTTTTCTATTATGTTTTTTTCTATTCCGTTTTCGCTACCGACGTATACGACGTTATCAAAGTCGTTTTTTAGGTATGGATATAATGCTAAGTTTGGCGTGCAATGTCCTGCCGTTCCGCCACCTGTTAAAATTATTGTTGCCATATATTATATATATGTGTAAACATATTAAAAGGTATACAAATTAAAACCCCCTTGCTTTTGCAAGGGGGTTAGTTTTAATCAAAAAGATTATTCGTTATCACTATCTTTTTTATCGTCGTCAAAAACTTCAACTTCGCCGTAAACGTAATCGTCAGTATCTTCGCTTTCAGTTTCAGTTTCGGGGACTTCTTCTACAGGGTTAACCGATTTTTCAACAACATCATCTACAGGTTTTTCTTCTTTTCTGGGTTTGTTCTTGATACGGCTAGTAATGGTGTAGTGAGATTTAGCGTCACTTCTATTTGCTTTAATTCTCCTTCTAATGTTCTTAACAAAGAGCATAACGATTGCACCAACTAAAACAACACCAAGTAATATCGAAGAGAAAGACAACCAGAAAGTAGATGGG
>JAGCIP010000061.1 GCA_017648525.1 Clostridia bacterium | reverse complement strand
CATACTAGTTATTCTGGGCGACACCTAGTGCAATGCTTTGTTATGCGAAACGCAAACCAATGTGTTGCTATGAGTGATTGCTTTATTGTGTGGATAAAATAGGAGGAAAATATGGATAACGAGAAAAAATATAATTATTATAAAGAAACCAACGATAGAATTTATGAGCAACTTACTTTTGCCGAAGCTAAAAATGGCGTCCTAGTTGGATTATATACTGCAATTATATTTGGTTTAATAAATTTGTTCTTCGAATGTTTACCTTGTTGGGGTAAAATCATATTAAGCATTTCCTTAGGTTTTATGACCATTGGTATGATTATATGCCTTCTTTCTTTTATTCCCAACGTTAAAACACTTAAGAACGAACGTAATTTATTCTTTTGGGGCGATATTGCAAAACTAAGCGATTTTAACGAATACGATAGTTTAATAAACAAAGAAGAAATTTTATTAGAAAACTTGGCTAAACAAAATATTCACGTGGCAAAAATAGTTGCAAAAAAGAACAAAATATTTAGCATTTCAATAAACTACCTTTTTGCTGGAATTTTTCCGTTACATATCATTGGCACAATAATAATTACAATAAAATTATTAAAAAAGAAATAACGCTATAACGGCCGAGAAATCGGTCGTTTTTCTTTGGCTTTTCAGCGCATTGTGCTGGACTTTAATTGCCGTTTACGGTATTGTTTGTTTACAAAAAACAAGGAGCGAACAGAATGAATAAAATGGATTATGAAAAGGCAATTACCGAGGCGAAAGACAAAGGCGAACTGATAGGCGTGATAATCGCCTTATCGCAGGATACAAGCCTAACGTGGGCAACCTTCCGCAAATACTACAGGCAAGCACACCTGCGAATGCTGACCGAATTTAAGGAAGAATAAACAACGCGCTACAATGCAAAAACGACCGAGAAATCGGTCGTTTTTTGGTATGCCCGGCGAGAATCGAACTCACAATAGCGCCTTAGGAGGGCGCGGTTATATCCATTTAACTACGGACACATATTCAGTTTTTCGTAGGATATAGCAATACCCTCTTTGGCGAACTTTTTTCGCCGTGGTCACCAAATAGGTCACCAAATTTTATTTTAGCCTACCGCTAACTCATCAAAACGCACGATTTTGAGCAGTTTTCGCATTGTTTTGCCCCGTTTTGATGGGTTCATATTAGGAATAGCACACCCTTAGGAGCGGAGTATTATATCCATTTAACTACGGAAGCGGTTTTGTTGTTTTCCTCTTTAAGAATATAAGGAATCCTTAAAAGATTTCAAAGGCGGAATCGACGTAAAACTTTTGATTAAAAGCATAGCGACAACGCCACAAACAGCGCCTTGCATTAGGTTGAAAGGAACGTTTACAATTGAGGCGGTAACGCCGTATAAACACGCTTCAAAAACAAAGTATCCCCCGCCTATAATAGCGGAACAAATTACAACTGATATGATTTGGCGTAAAAGGGTGCTTTTGTTGTAAACGACTATTGCAAATACGAGTGCAACAAGCGCCTTAACGACAAAGGTTGCTGGTATATAAATAAAATAGCCAAGGCACAAATCGGCGAGCGCACTACCGAGCGCACCAACAACAATAGAATGCTTGGGTTTTAGGACAAAGCAAGCAAGAAAAATAAACGCATCACCTAGATGTACGTAGCCGAAAGTTGCCAAAGGAATTTTGACAAATATGGTAGTAACTACGATAAGAGCAACAAAGAGTGCTGACGCTACTATTTTTTTCATAATAATCTCCTAAATTTTTAAGTTAAGCACAAAACATTTAAACGATATAATGATTTTACTACAAAAAGAGTGTTCATGTCAAACAGTAGAGCAAAAAACTTAAGCCAAAATAAAAAAAGGCTTACGCCTTGCGTATAAAAAACAATCGAACGGTAAATAATCGTTAAAAAAGCAAGTGCGTACAAGCAAAAAAGTAACTATACTAGCCTTAAAATACATAAACTAGAATATAATGACTTGACGCAACGGAGACGGTATGATAAAGCGAGGAGAACTGTATTACGCGGATTTAAGCCCCGTGGTAGGAAGTGAACAAGGTGGTGTTCGCCCTATACTAATAGTGCAAAACGACACGGGCAATAAATATAGCCCAACTATAATAGCGGCGGCAGTAACTAGCCAAATTCACAAAGCAAAACTTCCAACGCACATAGAAATCAACGCACACGAATTTGGACTAATAAAAGACTCTGTAATACTATTAGAACAAATACGCACGCTTGACAAGCGCAGGCTGAAAGAGCGAATAGGTGAATTATCCCCCACCACTATGCGAAAAGTAAATAGCGCACTTTTAATTAGCCTTGGTTTTAGCACGGACACAACGAGCATTCCCCAGGCATAAGTGCGCTTAAAAACTTAAATTATAGTAAAAACTTGGTCGTCGGTTTTTCTAATTTTATCTCTAACGGGAATATCCGAATATCCTAAAGCAATGGCGATATTACAAATCTCTCCGTCACACAAACCAACAGCGTCTTTAATTAAATTTTGGTCAACCATACCTATAATACACGAATCGACCCCCAAACTTTTGGCCGAAAGTGTGATATATGCGGAAATTTGCCCAATATCGTACTTAACGAAATGATGGCCGTCAAAGGTAACGCCAGGCTTTAAAACAGCCTTTTTCTCCGCTAAAACAATAAATGCTTTGGCCTTGCTCAAAAACTTATTATGACCGTTAACGCCAAGTGCGATAGCGGTTTTTTCTATATTTTCGGGCGTGGTAACGGCGTACATTTTCCACGGTTGAGAATTGCACGCAGATGGTGCGAGTTTGGCTTGCTTGAGTATTTCCAAAACGGTTTCTTTAGAAAGTGCAACGTCGTTAAACTCTCTGCACGCTTGTCTAGACAAAATAAGGTCGTTAAAAGTCTTTTTCATAGTCCACCATAAAAATAAAAATTACTACTTTAATCATTATAAGATAAATGGCAAATTTTTGCAACGAAATAGGCAAAAATCTCTAACGGTAAAAGATAAAATCAATTTAAACCTATTTCTTTTTCTGTTTTGTACCTTTCAACCGCACGCAAATATTTTTCCGAAAGAGATAGCGTGTAGCGTTGGCGCTCGTCATAAGAAAGAGAATCAAAATACTCTCTATCCGTAAGCCTGCCGATGGCGTTTGAAACTTCCCCTTCTTCGTCTAAAAGTTTTTTGACTTTTTTATAAAAATCTTCAAATTCGTCTTTGGTATTCTTTATATCTTCTGTAATCTTGCAAGTATAGTATTCTTTGACTTTAGACGAAGAAATACCGCATTGTTCGGCTCGAGCAAGTTGCTCGTCTAAATTCTTTTGATAATTTTGCCAAAAGCCTGATTTTAAGCGTTTTTTGGCTTCTTTACAATACTGCTTTAGAGTTTTTATGTGTTCGGGCATAATAAATTTCTCCTTTGAAATAGATATTCGACAAAATTTTACAAACTTTTACAAAATCTGCAGATAAAAAATAAAATCTACCGAACAATTCGGTAGATTCTACTTAACCTTTAATACTTCTTTTTCTAGCTGCTTCAGACTTTTTCTTTCTTTTAACGGAAGGCTTTTCGTAATGTTCTCTCTTACGTAAATCGCCGATAATACCGTCACGAGAACACTTTCTCTTAAAACGACGTAAAGCGCTGTCGATATTTTCGTTTTCACCAACTCTAACGATAGACATTTGTTTTCACCTTCCTTTGCCCTAGGCAGTTTCTAATGCTACGATAGTATAACACTATGCGCACTTTTTGTCAACGAATTACACTCGGTTTTACAAAATATTTTCTTTTAATATTAAACCAAAGTGGATGCCATAACCGCTTTTATGGTGTGAATGCGGTTTTCCGCTTGGTCGAACACGATTGACGCTTCACTTTCAAACACTTCGTCGGTAACTTCCATTTCTGTTATGCCGAATTTTTCGTAAATTTCTTTACCGACAGTAGTTTTCAAGTCGTGAAAAGCAGGTAAGCAGTGCATAAACTTACATTGTGCGCCTGCGTTATCCATTATCTTTTTACTAACTTGATAAGGCAATAAATCGCTAATTCTTTCTTTCCAAACTTCAGCGGGTTCGCCCATAGAAACCCAAACGTCTGTATAAATAACGTCGGCATCCTTAACTGCTGTTTTAGGATCCTCGATGAATTCAAGTACAGCGCCCGTTTCCTTTGCAATAGCCTTACATTCATCTACAAGGTCATGCGTGGGGAAGTATTTTGCGGGAGCGCACGCAACAAAGTGCATACCCATCTTAGCGCATCCTACCATAAGCGAATTGCCCATATTATAT
>JAGCIP010000005.1 GCA_017648525.1 Clostridia bacterium | reverse complement strand
TTCATTCTTAAAGTCGGGAATATCAAAAGGTCTATTTTCTAATATGCTTCTAAATCCTAATATTCCAACTGCAGCCATCGTGGTCGCAAAATAGACGTCCATTTCTGGCTTTACGTTTTCTCTTATACATCTAAAAAATTCTTTTATCACGTAATAGTCGCCACCGCCGTGTCCTGCTTTTTCGGCTTCTAATCTATCCGCCTCAGTCTCATGTTTTGGTATATAACGATTGTGAGAACTCATACCTTCTGGCACCGCCCACTTAGTATAGTTTAATACTACTTCGTTATCACCATTCCACTCTTTACGGACGTTTTCAATTTGACCTTTTGTTCCACAGATTCTATATGAATCTTCCCTAGCACCAAAAGCAACATTACCTGTTACACGAAATACTGAATTATCATCATTTGTTAGTAGCATTATTGCTCCAACGTCCCCATTATGTATGTCACGAGACAAATGCGGTTTATAAATAGGCATAGCCGTTACCTTTCTCGGCGTTTTACCAGTAATCCACATTAATGGTGCTAGTGAGTGTGTCAAATAATACGTTCTTGGCAAATAATTTCTCCAATGCTTTTCATAAGGACGGAGATACTTAACAATATCGTTATTTGTAGGCGAACCAGGGGGATTATCGCTTGGATGGTTATATTCACCTTCAGCATACAACAATTCGCCCAAACTGCCACCACGGAAAACCTTGCGCATTTCTTGATTAAATAACATAAAGGGGTAGTTTTCAGAAAGCATATACATAGTGCCGTATTTTTCATACGCCCTTACAAGTTCTACCGCATCCGCAAGCGTTCCTGCTGCGGTACACTCACTTAAAACGGGGATTCCCTTCTCCATGCATTTAATCGCATAAGGCGCATGTTCATGAAAACAGTTACAAAGAAAAACCGCATCCATGTCGTGATTAATAAAATCGTCAAAATTATCGTAAACAGCAAGGTTATCGCCCCAAAACTCTTTAGCTTCTTTACATCTTGGAGCATACCTTTCGCAAACAGCAACAAGTTCGCCATCAAGTGCTTTAAGAACTTTATAAAATGCGCTACCACGCCCTAAACCAAACAAACCAAGTCTAATCGTTTTCATAATACTACTCCTATTTAATATTAATTTTTAGTAAAAACCAAGCCATTTCCATATTTTACAGTTATAGTAACTACATCTCCGTCAATAACGTAGGTAGCAGTATGATTTAAATAGCCACCATTAGCAGAAGAAATTATAATGATACCCGTATTTGCGGAGGTAACAATTATATCGTAAGTAGGTTGAACATTATAAGTATCAATTTTACCACTTATTTTTTTAGCGTTCCCTGCTTTAGATGATTTCTCACTATTCTCTGCATTATCTGCAGACAAAGTTAACGTATTGTTATTTTTGTCGGTATATGCGCCAGCAAGCTTAGCGTAAATAGCGTTTTCATCTATAGGTGTAACGCCAGTTTTACAGAATTGAACAGTATGACGATAACTATTATCTATTGAGTATATGAACAAGTTGAAGTTATCACCGTCTTTAACGTAATAGCCGTTACAAATATTAGAATTCGTGCCATGTTTAATCGTGCCATAATTTGAGTCGATAGGCTCAATCTTAACTGTACTTTGTGCGTGACCATAGGCTCTTATTGTACCAGTTTCACCAATTACTATGGTTTCCCAGCTTGCATAAGTATAGGCGCTATTTGAAACAGGCTTGTAAGTTCCTGCCATAGACGCAACAAGCGTATCGGTATTTATTTTTTCAATATAAATTGACACGTCGTAAGAATATTTTTCGCATTCAATTCTCCAAACTCTATCCCCTAAAATATTATTGTTTTCAATAAACTCAATATCAACCTTTCCGTTGTTGAAAGGAATTTGGTATTCAAGGTTGGTAATATCGGTTATACTCAATATGTTGCAACCATTTAATTTGTTAGTTTCAACGTCGCTAAACACTTCGCCAAGCGTAAGGGAATATTCACTATCATCCCAAGCCAAATCCTTAATTTTAATACTGTCGCTCTTATCTTGGTTTACCAAAACAACGCTTACGGGCAAGGTAACAAGTAAGGAATTACCTGAATTAATAGAAGTTATTGTTGCAGAAACGATTACGTCCCCTTTTCCTTCAGCATAAATAAAACCGTCAGAAATTCTAATTACGTTATCGTCAACTTGTGCAAAATTAACGGTAAACTCAGAATCAGATAACTTGACACCATTTTCGTATACTACAAAATCTAATTCTAAAGAAGTTTCATCATCTTCGCCAACAGTTTTGAGCGTCACGTAATTAAAATTAGACATTCTTGCCGTCATGTTGGGAACAACGTTTATTTCTATAACCTTTACATACTCTAGGTCTTTCCATTGTGCAGTTATAACTAATTGTGCAGAACCAACACCTATTGCAGAAACAACGTTATTTTCTAAACTTAAAACCCCAGCATCACCTAAAACGCTAAAACTTACACTAGCATCAGATATAAGTTTATTATTATAAAAAACAGTAACCGCAATATTTTTTTGGTCTGAATTTATAATATTTTGTTGGTCGGAAAAATTTGTTGAAACAACAAGATTTTGATTGTTGTCTTCAACAAAAACATAGCACACAGCCTTTATCGTGTCTATACTTGCAGTAATAACAGCTTGTCCTTCACCAACAGCAGTAATAGCACCACTATTTACGGTAGCGACAGACGTATCTGAAGACGACCAAGTTATCTCACCTTCTACGTCTTTTAGTTGTGCGGTCAAAGTAAAGCTCTCTCTTTTTTCTAAATTGAGAGTTTCCTTATCCAAAACAATACTGCCGGTAACGTTTGTTTCACCATCACCATTATCTTCATCAACAGGCGCACAAGCAAACATAACTGTCGACATACAACAAAGGCAAAATAAAACAATCAAATTTAAAATTAATCTTATTCTATTTGACATCATAAAAACCTCTTTAATTTAAGCTATTAATAAAACTGCTTATAGACTTACCCGCACCGTGATGACTCATATTATTTAGCGTCACTTCGGCAATAAAATCATTTTTATACTCATCATATTTATTACTTAATTGATTGCTATATAATTCTAACAAGATAAAATCAACAGCAATTCTTTCTGCCACAATATGTTTGTATATTAAGTCATACTTTTTAGCATTCTTTACTTTTAGTGATTCAATTTCATCTAATGCATCACCAATAATTTCACGCCAAGATTCTAAAATATTTCTTGGCCAGTATTCTCTCTTGTTTGCAACAAATTTTATATTATAGTTTGCATCACCATAGCCCAATTCTTCTTGTTGATAAATATTAAAGGCACGTTGACTCTTATAGAATTTCATCATAATATCAGACGCCTCACCATAATAATTATCAAAGAATCTTTGAGTAAGTTCGTTAATATTTAAATTTGTGTCCCAAGCAAGTTTAGATTGCAAATAGGTTTTTAATGTATACCATGCGGAAATACCATCATAGTTAGTGCCTAGCGACTGGTCATAAAGACTTTCAGCTCCGAAAGATGCGTATACTTGATAGTGTTCTTGCATTGTGTCAAAGGTATTAAAGAAATACATATAATGGTTATCGTTAAAGCAATAAGTCCAATATCCAATATGCACATCATCCTTAAACAAAGCTTCCCACGCTCTCATATTATTGTAATAGTTAAGGTTGCTATCATCAAAATATGACCTTGCATAGTTAGCAAAAACTGGTGCAATTTCAACACCTAAACCAGGACTTAGCATCATCTTTTCATCAATAGGCGTATAAGTGTCTGTTGCCTCATCATAGTTAACAGGCGCAGTTTCAAATAGGTTATACGCATTAAATCTAAATATTAAATCAGGGTTATAATATTCTTTGCCATCGTTCGCTAACCAATCATTAAGTTTGTCCATAACGATATTAGAGAAGATAATTTTTGAACCAGCTGCACACTTATATTTTTCATAATCAATGCTACAAGAAGCACATTGACAACGTGTAACTACGTCTTGATCTGCAAATTTATAAACATATTTACCAGGGTTATCAATGATTACCTGTTTTAAGTGCTCAACGTAAGTTTCAATCATTAAATCATACTCGTCAGGGTCGCCGTGCGCAGTATAACACAACTGCGAACCATCGTCAGAGAACCAACCGCTATGTTCATCCTTATACGTTTTTGGCGGAATAATCTTAAATGAGGTATTTGTGAAATCCCCACCATCCCAAATGTATAAGTTCATTGGCGTATAATACATACGCATTCTTCTTGCTGCTACAGGGTCAGCTATTATTGCGCCAACGTTTGCTACCAAACGCTTAATATCTGGCAACTCTTTAAAATTGTAGTTCATTAATGGAATTTCTCTAACCATAGTATCTAAACTATAGCAATCATCAAAGAATTGCTCAAAATTAAGAATCTGATACAAGAATTCGTATGCGCCATAGACGACGCCCATTTCCTTTCCACCAACTATAAATACAGATTTTCCTACAGTTTTAATCGCAAAACCGTTTATCTTAAGCGTTTCTACGTTTTCAGTAATTCCCGCTGTATCTTTTAATGAAGTATTTCCTACTGAAATATATTGTGAATTATTATCAAAAGATAAATTTTCATCTGTTACAATGGGTAAAACAAAACCTGTAGCTTCCTTAAATAACGTAAGAATTTCTTGCGAAGCAAGGTTTTCATTAGAAGAAAAGTTTTTAGGTATGACTATCTTGTAACTGGAAACCCCATCTTTTAATAAAAAATGTTCTGTTGTTGAAACTTCTTTAACGTGTGTCCCTTTGAAAAAAGAATTTTGTTGTTCTTCCGCTTCTGGTTTTGAACATGCACCACTAATAAATAGAGAAGACAAAATCATTATTAAAGTTAAAATAATAGTTGTAATTTTTTTCATTTTCATCCTACCCCCTATTTAACCGTTACAAAATAACTACAAAGAGCCATATTGTCATTTGAATCAATCACCGATATAATAATTTCATATTTACCCTTTAGTTTAGGCAAATACTTATTATCCTTAACAATTTCATAAATACCTATGGGGTTAACTATAGCAACAAACGTTATACAATCAGAGACGTCAACTGAGAAAGTTGCAATAGTGAAACTTTCATTTAGTTTAGCCGTCTTTTGATAATCACCAAGAGTAATTACCGGAAGTCTTTTATCAACAACGTTAATCTTGTAACTTGTATTCGTGTTTGACACTAAATTTATCACGTCAACCGCAACAGGATATACTTCATAATCGCCATACGTATCTAGTTTTAACTGATAAGTTTTTGTAATGTCTTGATTTCCGTTTAAAACCGTTCCATCAGTAGCAACAGCGTATGCGCCATTAGGCGTTTTAATAGAAAAACTAAAATTAACCGTTGGTGAAAGAACGTCGTATGCTTTATAAGGATAGAACGTGACGATATCGTTAATATCATATTCGCCTTTATTATTATTCATAGAAGAATCAATAATAGGAGCATTTCTATCTCTCAAAGATGATGAAAGAATTTGTCCGTTAATTGATGAAATCCTAACACCACCACCAATTGAAGGTGCAGATATGGATATTTCAAGGAATAAACCTTTTTCAAATACAACCAATTCATTTGTGCCGAAGAAAGATTCAACGTTCATATCAAAACTTGAATTTATGATTAGCGTAGAAGTTAAAATATTATAGTCAACTAAAAGGTTATCTTTAACTTCGCCCCATGAATTTGCAATTTTCATTAAACTGCCATCATTTACAGCAAAATACACACCATCATTTTTTATCGACGCAGTAAGTTTAACAAATCGTTCGCTATTTACAACGTCTTTTAATAGAATTGAAATTGAATCAATATTTTTATAACCACTCTCACCAATATACGGCGCTAGTGACAACGTAAAATTGTTCCCTTGTAAAATATTAGCAAACTCCATAGACGCAACGCCATTATTAAGTTCACTAATTGCGTAATAGGTATCATCACTAGAAGACCCTTTTGTAAACGCCCCACTTGTTGTCACAAAATATTTTTCTTTGTAAATTTTTGAAGTTCCTAACCCTGTTTCAATAATAGGTAACTTAACTTGATAAGGTTGAGCCCAAGCAAGACCGACTGGTTTGTATGATAAAATAATATAATCATCATTTTTAACGGTTACTTCGCCATTAGACTCACTTTCAGAACCATCAGGTGTAATTAAAACTAATTGAGTTTGAGTGGAAACTGGTTTTCCAGAAGACAAATCAGTAGCAACAACCTTAGGCAACGTATACGTGCCGTTCAATAATAAATAATTAGGGAAAGAACCATCAACGTTATAAATTACGTATTCGCTAGCAGAAACAACTAACGTTTTATCAATCGAAACGCTTTCAACGTTATCCGAACAAATTAATTTAACGTTATACGTTCCAGAATAAAGCGGTTTAAACGTGTATACATTATCTTCTGTAAGTTCATATTTAACCGAAGAATCTGTTGATAGCTCAACGTAAATTTTTAACGAAGTATTACCATAAGCATTATCGGCAGAATAACCACTTACAAGATTAATTTCACTGCCAATCGTAGCTGAAGAAACAAAGTTGTCTACGTCAAAAGATAACTTTGATTCTTTTGGCGATACAAACACGTCTACAGTTTTAACCGTAGCGTTTCCAAAACTATTTTCAGCCGTATATTCTATAGTGTATAACCCCGTAAATTTTGGTACAAATTTACCATCTATAACGTCAACGTTAACTTTATTTGCGTTAGAATAACCATAATACACCTTTGTTGAAACAGGCAACTTACCCTCAACAAAGTCAAATGCAGTGGCATTAAATATTGAATATTCAACATTAGGCAAACCATACGGCACAGTAGTTTCTGTGTAAGTATCGAAATCAATATTAATATCAGGAGATTGATTATACTTAAAAGCATTATAACCTTCTTTGATAATGGGTTTGCCTGCAAATTCAGTAAATACTAATTTGCAATACGACTTATTATACCCTTCAGGCGTTATAGAAATCTTAACCTTTCCATCGGTAAATCCATTAAATAATTGCGGGAAGATGTTAATGTCCGCAAAATTACTAATTAACTGTTTGTTAACACTTGTTCCTGCAATAATGTTATTAAAAATTTGATTTTTTTCATAATTATAAGACAAGCCATACTCTTTTGCGCTAACAGCTGCACCGGTTACACCACCAGTCAAAGAAAAACTAACTTCCGTGCCATATTTTTCACTATTTTTAACAATAGAATATTTTTGACCGTTACACTCGAATTTGCCCTTTTCATCATACTTCATGCCAACGTAAGGGCTACTATAACCGTCGTCAGAGAAGTTGGCATCAACATAGCAACAATACCAAGCCCAATCTTTACCCTCGCTGGTTTCTTGTGACTTTTTAAGACGAACGACAACAAACTTATTTTCATCATGAACGTCTGTAATTTGAATCGTTAACTTATTTACGTCTGCCTCACCAACTATTTGTGGATAAGGAATCATTTTGAATAAAGGATTGCCGTTCATTTCTTTTAAGTCAACGTAGTTGTTATAAACAAAGGTATCTCCATTATATAGCGTTGCAACAGCACCGCTTATAGACGAGCTGTGCTCAAGATAATCTATATTGCCTTCACCGATAACTGAAAACAAACTGTTATTAACAACAATTTCAAATGATTGAACGAGATATTTTTGTTGGTCTTCTAAATACGCTTTGTATTCAATTGTGTAGCTACCCGTTTCAGTTAATTTAAGGGTAGAATTTTTAGTAGCCGTGTTATTAGGTAAAATAATATTAACATCAGCGGTGTAAGTTTTAGTACCGTTTGTTGCGACAGCGGTTGGCACTACAAGTTGGTCGCCAATCTGATAAAAATCCTCAAACGAGCCACTAAAATTGAAAGAATAACTATTAGAAGTGTTTGCAAACGAAACAATTGATGGTACAAGCAAGACGCAGGCAAACACAGCTAATAAGCTAATGAATAATGTTTTAATTCTTCTTTTCATTGTCATGTTCTCCAATAAGTATTATTCTTTCACTCCGCCCATAGACAAGTTAGACATAAGCTTGTCTCTAAAGCAAATAAAAAGAATTAAAATAGGCGTAAACAAAATCATACTACCAGCAAGTTTCATCGGCTCGTTTTCAATAACGTTTTCGTGATTGATATGGAATAAATAATAAACGCCGTATGCAAGAGTAGGTTTAGTTCTTAAATATATAAGCGGATAATTATAATCGTTCCAAAAGGTTATAAAGAGCAAGAGCATAATGGTTAACATAAGATTTTTAACCAACGGGATCATAATGTTAAACATAACTCTATAATCGTTAGCACCATCAAGGTAAGCCGATTCCACCAAGGAATAAGGCAAGGATCTGAAAGCCGCTTGGAAAATGAGATAATAAATAGTTATGAAGTATGATTTTTGAATTAAGAAACCAATCCAAGTATCATAAAGTCCAAGATTAATCATCATTTCAATTTCAGACGGTTGATTGCCAATGATTGGAATAATCATAGTCGTCCAAACGATAGCGTTCATAACCTTGTTAAACCTAAACTTAGTCATAGACGTAGCGTAACCAACTAGGCACGGAACAATCATTGAAACGAACGAACCACCGATGGTATAAATCAATGTGTTAACTAACATTTCCCAAACGTTTCTAGTCGTTTCAATAGTACCTATAGCAGTATCAATGTAGATACGAACTTTAAGATAATTAAACACGGTAGAAAAGTTCGTCCACGCCCATTCCCAAGGCGCACCTTCAAGGAACATAAACTCTCTATCACGGAACTCGTTAAAGTGCCCTGACGGGAATTTTAACGCCGTTATAAATGCCCAAACGAGTAATAAGAGCATAACAAAAGCGTAAATTGAAAGTACAGTTCCTAAAATTATAAATAAAGAAGATTTTTGCGTTTTATTATTAAACTTACTTTTTTTCATAGCAATCCTCCTTATTCTTCACTCGGACCGTACTTATTGAACAGCCATCTAACAGTAAACATAATCGGAATTGCAAATGAAGTTAAAGCCAAACCTAACGCTGCAATCGGCGGGAATTCCACAAGATTTCCGTTAGCGCCCAAAACTTGAATATACAAATAATAACCGAAAGTGTATAATTTTTCACTTGCCTTTTGCCCAAAGAAGTTAAATATATTATGCTGACCGTTAAAAATAGTTAAAAGGTTAGTAACAAGGAACAATGAAAGCGTTCTAAAAATACTTGGAATAACTATGTACCAAAATTCTTGATATTTATTAGCGCCGTCAAGTTGTGCTGCTTCTATGCTTGATTCCGAAATACTAGCCATAGTGCCCGTGTAAATAAGCATGTTGCTACCTAAACTAATGATAAAATTGTAAATAACTACCATATAGTATTCAACAATAAAATTATCGGTCCAGCCGAGAATATTTGTACCCGTAACCATCTTAACGATTGCGGGAATACCCAAGTTAAAGAAGTATTTAAATACAACGGACAAAACCATACCAGACACAATTGCAGGCAAGTAAAGCATAGCCTTAAAGAAGTTTGAATAGTTTCTCTTTTTGTAAATGTAATAAGAAAAAGAAAGAGAAAAAACCGTGCCCGAAATTACATTGAGAAGATAGAACACAACTGAATTTTTTAAGCAGTAAGCAAAAAGTGGTTCGGTAAAAAGCAATTTATACGCATCTAAAAGATGAGTAAAACCTGCAAAAGACTGCGTTAATTCCCCGCCAATCATTTCGTAGTTCTTAAAGGATAGTAAAAGTGAGTTGAAGTTGACGAAAAGGTAAAAAATCATAAACTGAATCAAAGGCAAGCCGATAATAGAAACGTAGAAAATCAGTTTTTGAACGTACTCTTTTTTCATTGTTCTTTGTTTTTGCATAGTATACACCTAAAATTATGCCATTTTTATCATAACGTCTTCAAAATAACTTTGCGGAGTTCTACCATCTCTCATTGATGCGTAAACACTCGTGTAAGTTTTTCCTCTCCAGAACGAGTTAGAAAGATGGAGAGAGAACTGACGTTTTTTGTTCATATAAATATCGCTACTAGAATACGGATTAACTAAATCTGCACTCTTATAGTATTCCCAGTTAGCCTTTGCGTAACCAGTAAGTTTGCCTTCAGGAATTTCGTAATTCATATTCTTTGGGCAACGTGAAAGAATAGTAAATTGTTCTAAGGATTCTTGAGTGTAGCAATAAGCGAAGAACATTTTAGCAAGATTGATAAGGTTGGTATCCCCCGCAAACTTAGCGTTAATAACACCGTAAGCATCAGGTTGGTCGTTAACAACGTGCTTAATAATGCCATCTTTCTTAGTAGATGCAACTTGTTTAACGTCTTCTGCTGTTCCACTATATACTCTTGGTAATGGCATAGGTAAAAATTCGTTCATACTTTCAAAACCGTTATAAGCATTTTTAGCATCATCAAAATAGTTAGCGTCAGCAGCCTCGTTGTACCAGTATGAACCTTCTATCAAGAAAGCGGTGGGCTTTGAGCCATAATGCCTACTTTCAATAAAGTTTTGTTGAACTCTAAGCATGTTAAGACCTGTTTTAGAGTCGGTAGAACGATAATCGGTTGCGTTAATAACCTTATTAGCAACTTCTATTGCTTGATATTTAGCAAGTTGACTGTTAAGAACAACCCCGTAATTTTCGTTGGTAACAACTTCTTCTTTAGTAACGGGATTTCCTTGCGTGTCAAAACTTTCAATAATAGTAATTTTTTCACCCTTGCTATCGTAAGTGTAGTTTAATCTTGCTTGGTCTTTACCAGCAAGGTTAAGATAAACTGCATTTAAGAGATATTCTATTGATTCGCCAGAGTTAGTGTTGGTAAAGGTAAACGGAGTGATTGTTTCTTTCATATAATCACAAAGAATCCAGAACTCATCCCAAGTAGCAGGAAGTCCGTCGTCACTCGTGCCCATTTTTCCGTCTGGTCCGCAAGACTTAACGTCAGTAGAACTGAAAATAAAATACTCTTCTGGTTGAGTTACTTCACCAGGATTATTGATGAAATAGAGTTTATTATCATCAAAAAGTTTCTTGTTGTAAATCAAAGTCGAGTAATAAGTATAATGCGGTAAACCAAAATACTTACCATCCTTAAAAGTAAGGTAATCTTTTGATTCGGGATAAAGTTTGCTTTCAATGGTTGCAGTTTCACTACAAACGTCACTACCTAAAACTTGATTTAAAGGCTTTGTAACAATATCTGTAACCTCTAAAACGTCTTCACCAGAAACTAAAGCGTCATAGTTAGCAGCCTCTGCAAAAAGCACGTGGTTACCAGAAGATGCAAGAGTGTTAATTTCCGTAGACTTTACTGCAGACGGAATAATTTGCACGCCTTTTTTACCACTGCCCGGCTCAAATTCATAATTAGCGTAATCGTTTTGGAAACGAGTTATCGCATCATCTAAAAACGCACGTCCAACACCGCCCGTGAAAGAGTAAACTTTAAGTTGTGATTTACTCGTATCGATAGGGCTATCATTAGTACACCCAGCGCTTACTAAAAATGCGCTACAAGTTGTGATTATTGCTATGCATAAAGCAATAAGTTTTGTTAACGTTTTCTTCTGTCTCATATATATACTCCCTATATTTCTACGATAGCGCCGATTTTGGCGCTATCGTATACGTTTTATTATTTAATTTGCATTGCGTCTACACCAGTAGCAGTTAAAATTGTTCTTCCATAAGTGAAATCGTAGTTGATAGTTTCCGCAGAGCCATCAGCAAATGCAATAACTATATGCCCTTTATATATCGATTTTGCTTGATTACCGACATTAGTGTCAGTAATATATCTTTCAGGGAACACTTGGTATGAAATCTCTTCTCCTTTTAATAT
>JAGCIP010000060.1 GCA_017648525.1 Clostridia bacterium | reverse complement strand
TGTTAAATTTGAAATTGCACCGGACGAAGTGGTTATTGCATTGGATAGTGCGCATTTACCCTTGTCTATTTATGATAAATTTGAAGATGAAGACGATGGGGTTGAACTTATTGATAAAATTCCGTATGCGGACAACGAAGACAAAATGCTAAACAAAATTCATCTTCGTAATATTATTGGCGAACTTGATGAGCGAGAACAAAAAATTATCGTTATGAGATACTTTAGAGATAGAACGCAAAGTGAAATTGCGGAAAGTTTGGGTGTTTCACAAGTACAAATTTCTCGGCTTGAAAACAAAATTATTGATAAAATTAGAACTAAATTTAATTAATGAATAACGCTTAAAAATAAGGCGTTATTTTTTTTGTATATTATATGTTTTTTTACCCATATTACCATTATGAGAAAGGAAAAACAATTTGAATATTTGAAAAATTTGGACGAAAGAGAAGTTTTAGTGAATAATTTTAGTAAAAAGGAAAAAAAAAATGAAAACTTCTAACGACTGTGTGAACAACAACTATCTTGAATACGTTAAATCAATTTCACCAAAAACAAAACAAAAGCGCTCTTTATTGCGTGCGTTTTGGGTTGGTGGTGTAATTTGTTTAGTGGGACAAGGCTTTAGATATTTATTTGAATATGGACTTGGTATGTCGGGGGATGAATTATCTTCGTACGTTTCAATGGTTATGATATTTTTAGGCTCGTTTTTAACAGGGCTTGGCGTGTACGATAGAATAGGAAAGTATGCCGGTGGTGGCTCTATTGTGCCGATAACAGGTTTTGCAAATTCGGTTGTTTCGCCGTCAATGGAATTTAAAACCGAAGGCTACGTTTACGGTACGGCGGCAAAGATGTTCGTTGTGGCTGGACCTATTATAGTTTTTGGTATAGCGTCTAGCGTTTTAGTTGGGATTTTATATTTTATAGGATTTAGGATTTTTTAATGAAAAGAACTATATATTTTAAGAATAAACCGGTTATTATAGGTGCGTCGTCAATCGCTGGTCCGAAAGAAAGCGAAGGAAGTATAGGAAAATTTATTGAAACGACCTTAAATGACGATATGTACGGCGAAGAAACGTTTGAAAAAGCAGAAAGCAAAATGCTTTTTACGGCAATAAAAAAGGCGACGGATAATGCTCACAAAAAAGAAACGGAAATTGATACTATCATATCGGGTGATTTACTAAATCAAATTATAGCATCAACTTTTGCCGCACGTAATTTTTCTAGTGGTTATCTTGGAATTTATAATGCTTGTGCGACCTTTACGGAAGGGTTAACTATAGGAGCAACTCTTGTTGATGGTTGTTATATGAACAACGTAGTTTGCGCTAGTAGTAGTCATTTTTCATCAGCAGAACGGCAATATAGATATCCTTTAGAGTTAGGCTGTGTTAGACCGCCACAATCACAATGGACGGTAACAGGCGCTGGGGCGTGCATAATATCTACCGAAGGTAGTGGACCTAAAATTACTGCTTCAACGGTTGGTAGGGTAATTGACTACGGCGTAATCGATGCAAACAATATGGGGGCGGCAATGGCGGGCGCAGCCGCTGATACGCTCTATACGCATTTTGTTGAAACTGGGCTAGAGCCTGACGCATACGATTTGATTATCTCTGGCGATTTAGGAACGCTTGGCTCAAGAATATTGAAAGATTTAGTTTGGGAAAAAGGCTTTGATATAGAAAAACAACACGTAGATTGTGGTGAACTTATTTATAATATTTGTGAAAGTGAATATCAAGGCGGTAGTGGCGCTGGGTGTAGTTCGGTAGTCTTTTGCTCGTATATTATGGAGCGGTTAAGAGAAAATAAACTTAAAAAAATTTTGATTATGTCCACGGGGGCATTGTTGTCTTCCGTATCAACTCAACAAGGAGATAGTATACCGGGAATAGCACACGCGGTATCAGTAGAAAGTTAAATGGTTTTAGAAGTATTGTTTACGTTATTAAAAGTTTTTGTAGTAGGTGGGGCTATATGCACAATTGCACAATTATTAATAAATTATACCAAAATAACTGCTGGAAAAATTTTAGTTATATTTCTTTTAGCGGGTGTAGTTTTGCAATCGGTTGGGCTTTATCAGTATCTAGTGGATTTTGCAGGTGCTGGCGCAACCGTACCTATTTGTGGGTTTGGTTATCTTCTTGCCGACGGTGCGATTAAGGGCGCCAAAATAAGCCTTTTTAAGGCTGTTACGGGTGGAATTTCTTCTGCCGCAATGGGTATAACCGCAGCAATAGTATTTGGGTATATTTTTGCCTTAATTTTTAAGTCAAGGTCTAAAAGAAATTAACATTAAATATACTATTGTATGATAGAATGTTCTGATAAAAATATTTGGTATAAAAAAAGACGAAAAGGCAAACTAAAAAAGTTTTTCGTCTTTTTTCTAATTGTGTTAATTATTGCTTTTATATTTTTTTATTATAAGTTTTTTATAAGCAAACAAATTTTTGCTATAAATCAAGATTACGTTAATAAATATTCAATTGAATCTGTCAACGTGGCAATTTTAAGCGTTTTGGAAGATGGTTTAGGATACAATGACTTAATAAACGTAGAAAAAAACGCACAGGGGGATATTGTTTTACTTAATGCAAACTCGTATAAAATAAATCAAGTTAGTCGTACGATTGAAAAGGTAAGTGCTGAAAATATTGACGTAAAATTATCAGGTGGAACTCCCGTGCCGTCGCTAGCGTTCAGCGGTATAGGGGCAATATCAGGTTATGGTCGTCCAATCTACTTAAAAACTGCAACGATTTCTAGTGTTTGGTGTGAATTTGAATCGAAATTTACTTCGGCGGGGATAAATCAAACAATACATTCAATATACGTAAACGTAAACCTTGCCGTATCGATAAACGTTCCATTACACTCAAAAATTGAAAATTATAGCACACGAGTATTGCTAACAGAAACGGTTTTGGTTGGGAAAGTGCCAGAATTTTATTTTAACGGTAAATTATTAGCGTAACAAGACTAAATCATTATTAAACCCTTGACATTATATATAAAAACTTATATAATTAATAAAAACTGTGATGAAGAAAGACGTGCCGTAAGGGCAGAGCAAGAGAAAAAAATCCGTGGCTGTAAGGTTTTTATCTGTTTGGTGCGTTATTCACTTTGGAGTTGCGTACCGAACTAATAGTAGGCTACGTCGGTTAACCGCCGTTATAGGGTTTTGAGGCTTAAATTTTTAAGTTTAAGTGAATTAGGTGGTAACGCGTTTAAGACGCCCTATTTTAGGGCGTTTTTTATTTTTGGGAGGGTTTATGAAAGAAAGATTTGACGCGCTTAAATTGAAAGCGAAAGAAGAACTAGAAAAAGTTACTTCAAGTATTATGCTTGTTGAACTTAAAGCAAAGTACGTTGGTAAAAACGGCGAAGTTACAGGGCTTCTCCGTGGTATGAAAGATATTCCTGCTGACCAAAGGGCTGAATTTGGTAAAATGGTTAACGACCTTAAGGTTGAAATTACTGAAATGTTTAACCAAAAGGAAGTTGAATTAAAAGAAAAAGAAACTAAATTAAAATTTGAAGCAGAAAAAATTGACGTTACACTTCCTGCAAAAACAATTGCTAACGGCAGTCAACATCCGTTAAATATTGTTAAGCAACAAATTTTTGATGCTTTTT
>JAGCIP010000059.1 GCA_017648525.1 Clostridia bacterium | reverse complement strand
GCGGAAGATTTAAGTTATACAGAAGACGTAAGTGCGGATAGATTAGTTAACGGACATTACGTAAAGTACGACGGAAAAGACAAGACGCAAGTTCAAGACGTTACGTCTGGCGAAGAAAATATTTACCAAGTTTTGGTGTTTAACGAAAACGACCAAGATATAACTTACAATTACGATATAATAGATTACGTTTACGGAAAACTAATCGTGACGGCTAGACCCGTTGATATTACCACCGCAAGTAACTCTTGGGTTTACGACGGTAGGGCGCATTTTGATGCTACTTTTGAAAGTGTTGAACAAGAAAGTGAAGATAGAGGCTTGCTTGCCGATAAAGGACATCAAGCCGAATATAAAGAAGACGGCATAATTCCTACTACGGTATTTGACGTTACCGAGCAAGAAAACGTGTTTGACGTTATAATCACCGCACAAGGCGAAGACAAGACCTTTAACTATGAAATCAATTTAATCAAAGGCACGCTTAAAGTTACCAAACGCCATATAGAAATATTCTCTAGCGGAAGCGCAGGAAACGTTTACGACGGCACGGTGCATAGGGCAGACGGCTATCAGTTATTCTGTTTAGAAGAGGGCGAAACGGTTGCTATTCCCGAGTGTGACCAACTTGACGTTACGATAACGGGCTATCAAGAGGACGTTGGAACTTCTCCAAACACCTTTACTTATACCATAATTAGAAAGGGTACGGGGTTGTCTTCTGCCGATAATTATCAGGTTAAAGAAACTTGTGGCACGATAGAAGTAATTCCTAGGGAAATAAAGGTGCAAACGGGCACTAAAGAATTTGTTTTCGACGGAAACGTCTATGATTACACCGACTACGCAGTAGTTATAGAAGGCTCTTTAGTTTTAGACCATAAAGTTGAGTATAACGACGGCTATAAAACACAAGTTAGAAACGTTAGCCGTGATGAAAATGGCTTTGTAATAAGCGTTGATAACGTTTACGAAGTTAGAGTTGTTTCGGCTAACGGCGAAAAGACTAAAAACTACAAAATAACTTACGACTATGGCAAGTTGACGGTTACGCCCATAAACGCTTTAATTTTTACGGCAACTACTTCTTGGATATACGACGGAGAAGAGCATTCTGACGTGTCAGTAGTTGATACGGTTGGTCTATTACAAGGACATACCGCATGGCACGACGGTGGGGCTTTCGTTACCGTGTTGAACGCTGTGGACGTTAAAGATAACGAGTTTAAGGTAAATATTCTTTCTTCTTACGGAAATGAAACGGTTAACTATGAAATTAGTTACGATTACGGTGTTTTATCAATAGATAAGCGAGAGATAACGGCTAAACTTGTAGATGCCGAAAAAGTTTACGAGGGCATAGCCTTAACGAGTACTAGTTTGAGTTTTGAGTGGACTTATCCCGAAAAAACCGTTTACGGACAAACGCCTGAAATAATAGGACACGAATATATTGCTGATGCTTACGGCGAACAACTTTTTGTTGGGACAAGCGAAAACGTACTTTTAGGAGTTACCGTTAAGTGTAAGGGGCAAGACGTTTCTGAAAACTATGACTTTAAATACGAGAACGGCTTGTTAACCGTGCTTGTTCGTCCTATATCGATTAGACCTGCGGACAGGGAAAAAACTTACGACGGAACGCCTTTAGTTAGCGATAACAGTTTCTGGATAACTAGCGAATACGGAATTGCTTGGGGCGATACCTTATCTATAGTTGCGCCTGGCGAAATAACCAAAGTCGGCGAATTGCAATATTACATAACCGAATACGCCTTTATGCGTGACGGTGTAGACGTTTCTTGGAATTACGACGTTGATTATTTAGAGCACGGAACGTTAAAAATCAATCCTAAACCTATAACCATAATTTCGGGTAGTAATACTAGAATGTATGACGGAACGCCTATTATTAGCCACGAACTTGTGGGCGACGCTACGTTTGACGGCACGAATTTTAGAATAGTTGACACTAATGAAATTATTACTGCAAGTTTTACAGGATGGCAAATAGAAGTTGAAGAAGTTAGCGAAAATAACTACTTTACCATAGACTCTATCGTTGATAAAGATGGAGAAGATTCTATGGGCAACTACGTAATTACAACAAAGAACGGAACGTTAAAGGCAACGCCCCGCCCCATAACCGTTAATACGGGTAGTAAAATTTTTACGTTTGACAAACAAACGCATTATTATAGCGATTGCCCAACGGCTGGCGGATACGGCTTGGTATTAGACCACGTTGTTGCATATGACGGTGGAGAAAGAACGGAAGTTAGAAACGTATCTAGAGATGCTGGGGGACAAGTAATAGGGGTTGCTAACTGTTATCAAGTAAGAGTTCTCTCTGCAGAAGGTGACAAGACGCATAACTACCAAATATCTTACGATAACGGCAGTATTACCATATTGCCGATAGACGTAACGGTGGTAACGGCTACTAATTCTTGGGACTACGACGGAGAAATTCACTTTGATACCAACATAGTAAGTTATAGTGGATTCTTGGACGGCGATACTCCTTATTACGACGAATTAGGTACTACCGAAGTTAGAGACGTTTTATATGATTCTAACGGTAGAGTTGTTGGAAAGGCTAATATCTTTGGTGTAAAAGTTATTTCAAGCGACGATTTAGACGAAACTGTAAACTATGAAATTACTTATGATTACGGCACGCTTACAATCAACGCTATTGAAATAAACATCAAGCCGATAGATATGGAAAAATATTACGACGGCACTCCGCTTATTAATGAAAACGGCGAGTTTGAATACCTTGACGACGTGAGATTGCCAAGCGGTGTTTCTATAAGCATTGAAACGGACGGATATTTTGTTGGACCTGGAAAAACTGAATACAATATAATTGCTTATGAAATTACTAAAGATGGACAACCCGTTGGTTCTAATTACATAGTAAACGTTTACCCAGGTACGCTTAAAGTAATAAAAGAAATTACTATAACAACCGAATCGGCTGAAAAAGTTTACGACGGCGTTGCACTTACCGACGACAGAGTTTACGTTGAGGGTAGTACGATTGAAGGCGAATACTTAATAGTTACGGTTATCGGCTCTCAAACGGATGCTGGGGAAAGTGAGAACGATTGCTTGATTGAAATCGTTGACGCCAACGGCGAAATTATCGACGGTGCGGTTGATAAATACGAGTGGTTATTTGATTACGGAACGCTAAAGGTTACAAAACGTTCTGTGTTCTATTCATCGCCAAGCGATATAAAGTTTTACGACGGCGTGGAATTTTATAACGACCAAATGGAATTTATGCCACACGACGGCGACACGGGATTACTTCCTAACCACCAAATAGTTGCACTTGTTACTACCAGAATTTTATATCCTGGTGTGGAAGATAACCTTATAGAAGCATTCTCAGTAGAGTGTGACGGACGAAACGTTACAGACAACTACGTATTATTTGTAAAAGAAGTTGGAACGCTAGAAGTAACCGGCAGATTAATTACTGTTACGACTGAAAACGATATTAAGGCGTACGACGGTGCTCCGCTTGAAAATTCAAATTATAGTTACGAAGGGGATTTGTTGGAAGGACACCAAGTAGTGGTTGAAGTTACGGGTTCTCAAACCGAAATTGGTGAATCGGACAACACGGCGATTGTAGATATAATTGACCAAAACGGTAAATCAGTTATGGATTTATATGCGGTTAAAGTAGAGACGGGTACGCTTACCGTAATGCCCGAAGACGGCGGATTGCCTGACGGTAGTGTTCCGTCCAGCGGAAAGGGACAGCAGGATGGCGAATATAAAGACGTAGAGTGGTACAAGGTTCTATCTTCAAAAGACGGCAGGATTTATTTAAGAATGACCAGTTACGGTGATTATGATGGCCAAGGTTGGGGAGATGCCGTTAACTATCAAGGCTCAACTTCGATAAGTCCGCTTGGTTATGCGTCGTTGGCGCTTGCTAATGCGGGCATGGCGTTTGACACCGTTACTATAAGCAAAATGTTTACGGGTGCGCCTTACGTTTTACCTTATTACGTTGATGCGAGAACGTTGGGGAATAGAAACGACGCATTCGTTAACAACCCTGGCCAAACTTACAATCTAAATTACGTTTTGGCTAGAGATTTAGCGGAAATTGTAGAAATGTTGCCTAATGCGTCTTTGCCTATTCAATATAGAAATGCAGAAGAGTTGTATAGAAAGCACGTTCACAAAACCTATTTGCAACTTCCAGAGTATACTAAAGAAGAAATGCTTAAGGTAATAGAACGTCATAATCTTGATGCGAACAACCCTGAAATTTTATTGCAAGTTGCGGAGTTAGTTCAAAGACAAGTGGCTTACAGCAAGACTTTCTCTTACGAAGGCGATATTGCGGTATATTTCTTTAACGGTGCGGAAACGGGTATTTGTTCACACTACTCAACGGCGGCAACCGCCTTGTTTAGAGCGTTAGGAATTCCCGCAAGATACGTTGGCGGTATTACGGGGGAAGTAACGGCAGGCGAAGAAAGCATTATATCTGGCGAATTGCACGCTTGGGTTGAAGTTTATATCGACGGTGTGGGTTGGATTCAAGTAGAAGTTACCGGCTCAGGCGACGGTTCGGGCGGAAGCGGTGGCTCTGGTGAAAATGAGGGCGAGGGCTCTGAAGGCGAAAACGGTGAGAATGGTGGAAACGGAGGCTCTGGCAACAACGGAGCAGGTAATGCTGGAAACGGTGGAAATGGAAAGCAGGAATTTTATATCAAGCCTGTTGACGTTATAGAAAAATTCGTTAGTGTCGGCACGGTGGTTTACGCTGAGCAAAAAGTAGAAAGTTCGAAAGAAAATCTTGTTGACTGTTTTGCGGAATTCAAGAAAGAAGGTTACACTTGGGAGTTTAGAGTTGAAGGTCAGTTGATTGCAACTCAAGAAGGTGTGGATTTTGAAGGTGAAAGCAATATAGTTTACTTTGTCTTATACGACCGAAACGGCAATATTTTATTCTCAACCGACAACAATCCGGACGACAACCAAATAATAATCAACATGTTACCAGGTAGCATTTTAATTACTAATAAAGATATAGTTGAATTATATTTATTCTATAAAGAAAAGGTATATAGTGGGAACACGGTATCTTATTCGCCCGACGAATATTATATCAAAGAAAAGCCTGACTTTATAGGAGAAATCGTCTTTAACTTGCAAGGCTCGCTATCAACTCCAGGTACGCTTTTGATTGAAGATTTGGTTAACGAAAGTACCTTTAAGGCGTATGATTTAGACGGCAATTTGTTGGTTTATGGTGAAGATTACATTGTAGAAGTTATAGGAATACCTTTAACCATAACGAGAAGGAGTATTACCATTTCATCTTCTAGCGCATCGTTCAAGTATAACGGTAAAGAACAGACGGCGAACTCGCAAAAAGATGCAACTATCACTATGGGTTCGCTTATTGACGGGCACACTATGAAAGTTACCATATCAGGTGCAATAACTGACGTTGGGACGAAAGAGAACACCATTGAATCGGTAGTTATCTTTGACGCACAAGGCAACAACGTTACCGATTACTACAATATTATCTTAAAACCAGGAACGTTAGTAGTTTATTAAGTAAAATTTATAAAAATTAAACATTTAATTTAGCCTCTTGCTTACAAATTTTAAGCGGGGGCTAAATTTATTGTTAAAATATAAAAATTGTTCAATAAGAAACATTAAATAGTAAGAAGAATATTATATAAAATGGGATTTTTAGCCGAAAATATATATTCATTATATATTAATATATATGGGAAAACGTTTGCCAAATGAAAAAAACTGTGCTATAATCATCGTGAATAATTATTTTTATAAATTATACTGGGAGACGTGCGATATGAAGGCGTACTATTTAATCTGTACGGGAATAGGTTTCTTGCTAGGCTTGATTATGTTTTTATTATCGGGCATTAGCGGATGTGTTATGAAAAATAACGTAAGACGTGAAATAAACGGTTATACTGATTGGGTATCCGTTAGATATTATATGGGTGATACGGAAGATTCTGTACTTAAGTATAAACTACAAGCAAACAATGAGTTTTTTGAATTGTCACAAAGCGAAATACCCCGCAAGGAAAATTTCGTTTTTGCTGGTTTTTGGGATAGTAGAGATTTTCAAAATGGTATTCAATACGTTGATAACATGGGTGAAGGACTAATAATCATAACTGAAGATATAGTTTTATATCCAGTATTTGTTCCGATAGGAGACT
The DNA here is from genome assembly GCA_017648525.1 of Clostridia bacterium. Lineage (GTDB taxonomy): Bacteria > Bacillota > Clostridia > Christensenellales > Borkfalkiaceae > UBA1259. Next base: position 3,644 of record JAGCIP010000059.1, on the reverse strand, counting down.
AATGATATGTTTGAGATTATAGGAGTTATTATTTACGGGCTTGCCATTGGCGCATGGTGGATGCTTAAGTTTTCTTTGAAAGCGCTTTATTACACTTTACCTATTTGGATTGTTTTTATCGGCTTTTATTTTGGCGGGGCAATGGGAAACGGTTGTTTCGGCTCTCTTGCAGACGACTATAAGAGCGAAGTTAAAAAGATTTATACTCACCAAATAACTATTTACTGGGATGACCTTGGCAACGACTATACTACAATGTCGGTAAGAGAAGACCTTAACTGGTGTCTAAAACCGTCACGTTATTCTAGTGGAGATTTATATGAAAGTTATACTTGTGCAGACACCGAACATTTACCCGATAAAGCAAAAAAATCGGGTTGGGTTTTCAAAGGGCTTTACGATATGCCAAACGGTATAGAAAATCCTGGCGTTGCAATACAATACGTCGATGAAAATGGTTGTTCTTTAATGAGGGTAACCGAAAATATAGAATTATATGCTTGTTGGGAATTAGCGGAGGTAGCATAAATTGAAAAGGTTTAGGGTTTTATTAGCTTTAATAGTAGTGCTAATGAGCGCAATTTTCTGCGCATCGTTAGTTGCTTGTGGCGACGGCGATGATGGTAGCGGTAGCTCGGAGAAAGTTGTAATCACCTATTACATAAGGGAAGATAGCGCTCCTTTAACCGTTAAAGTAAAAAAATACGAAGAATATAAATTCTCTTTGAATAGTTTAAAACGTAACCATTATACTTTTGCGGGTATGTATGAAGGACCTAACGGTAGTGGCAGTATGATTGTTGATGCAAAAGGTAAGAGTACCACCGTTTTCATGGATGATACTACTCTTTACTGCTATTGGACTCCGTCTTCTTATACTCTTGAATTTGACGCTGTTGACGGCGTTTTGGATGATGCCGAAAAGACAAAAAGCGTTCAATACGGTTCAAACGTTGGTTTATTGCCTGCGCCGACTTTAGAAGGCTATAATTTTGACGGTTGGTATATTGGTTTAGATAGAATTTCTAACGGGTCAGAAGTTATAAGTGGCAAAGAAGTTTTGCTTGAAACCAACTATTCGTTCCCCGAAAGTGGAAACATTGTTTTAACGGCTAAATACAGCATTAAAGAATATACTGTAACTTTCAACTATAACGACGGAAGAGTAGAGAATGGTACTATTAAAATAGAGCACGGTCAACCAATCCCGTCAGACCGTTATCCGCAAGAAGACACGGGTAGCAAACTTTTATACGCTTGGTCTACGTCTACTAACAGCGTAGTGGCATTTACTGGAACGGTAACCGAAGATATAACTCTTTACGCTTTCTGGAAGAACTACAAAGTATTCCAGTTCTATGATGGTATAAAATCAACTTCCGACACCAAAAAGGTTTTCCAAAACGAGCCCTTGACTCTTGATCCTTTGAGCAATCGTGACGGCTACACTTTTAGGGGCTGGTATAATAACACCTTAGGTAACGGTGACCCTATAACAACGGTAACCTACGGTAGTGGTTCTATAAAATATTATGCAAGTTGGAGCATAAACACCTATCAAATTACTCTAAATGCGAACGGTGGAGCGTGTCCACCCGACCCAATTTCATATACTATTGAATCTGAAGATTTTGATTTGCCAGTTCCAGAAAGAGAAAACTATACTTTCTTGGGTTGGTGCAAAAAATCTGATTTAAGCGATGCGCCTATTACCAAGATAGTTAAAGGAACTTACGAATTGACGCAATTATACGCAAAATATAAGGGCGAAACCAAGACGTTAATTCTTAACGCTTGCCAAGGCTACGTTTCTCAAACCAGAAAATTAGTAGAATTTGGTAAAACGTTCTCATTACCTGTGCCAACTCTTGCAGAGCACGTGTTTATCGGTTGGTATGACGGGGAAGATAGTTCGGCAAACAAAATAACGGACAGCAATGGTAACGGTTTAGCACCGCTTGGTTTTAAACCTGCGGAAACTACTCTTTACGCTCACTATATGAAAAAATTACACGTTAACGTCAACGTTAATTTAGAGCCTGCGGGAAAAACCACCGTAAAAGAATATTACCTTGAAGGTGATAAGGTAGATTTAACCGCAACGCTCAATACCGGCTATAATTTCTTGGGCTGGTATCAAGACGGCGAGTTGGTTAACGACCAATTAGAATACAAGTTCACTATGGGTGCAACAGATACCACCCTTGAACTTAAATACGAAGCAAAAAAATACACCGTAACGTTAGTTCCTGGCGACGGGGCAAGTTGTACCGAAAGTTCTGACGAAGTAACGTTTGGTGAAAGTTATAATTTGGTAGTACCTACTAAACAAGATTACACCTTTATCGGTTGGAAACTTGGCGATAAGGTTATAACTAACACCGAAGGTGTAAGTAAAGCAGTTTGGGATTATGATGGCGACGTTTCATTGTATGCATATTTCGTAATAGTTGAACCTAACACGATTCCCGTTTATGACGAGAGTACCTTATTAGGTATGGCTGACAATCCATCTGCGACATATTGTCTATATTCAGACGTTGACATGACGGGTGTAACTTGGACTCCGTTTGATTTTAGCGGAACGTTTAAGGGTAACGGATTATCGATTAAAAACTTAACGGTAACTTCTTCAAGTGGTGCGCTTGGCGTATTTAAGAAGTTAACTGGTAATATAAGTGACGTAAATTTTGAGAACTTAACCGTAAAGAGCACGTCTTACAACCTTGTAAACGTTGGTGGCGTGTGTGCGGAAATGACTGGCGGTACGATAGATAAAGTTACAGTTTCTGGTAGCGTTACGGGAGACTATTGTCGTCTTGGTGGTATTGTTGGTTATATGACCGGCGGTACGCTTTCTAACAGCACTAACAAAGCCGACTTGAAAACTGATACGTACGAAACGAGTAACGTTTTCGTTGGCGGTTTGGTTGGTTATCAAACGGGCGGAACGGTTACCACTTGTATTAACTACGGCAAAGTGGAAAGTAAAAGATATACTGGTGGTGTTATAGGTTACGCAACTACAACAAGTTTTGTAGACTTGTTCAACTATGGAGAAGTTAAGGGTGACTATATTGCCGGTGGTGTTATTGCGTGCTTTGAAAAGGCTGGTGGATACACAATTTCTACTAAATTAACCAACTACGGCAAAGTAAGCGGTAAAGAACAAGTAGGCGGTGTATTCGGTAGATTCTACGACGGTTGGGACCAAGGTTACAATGGCAAAGAAAACCTTTTGAAACTTTCTAACTTTAGTAACAACGGAACTATAAACGGCAACAACTACGTTGGTGGCGTAATCGGTTACTTGAATGCACAAACGTGGGGCGGTGGCGGTAACGGTAGCGTAAAAGTTACCATTACTAATATAAACAACGTCGGTGACGTTACTGGTAAAACTTACGTTGGTGGCTTATTTGGTTATGCATATTCAGACACGGGCAATTCTTCTATTGAAAATTGCGCTAGCACCGCTGATATAAAAGCAGAAGCATTCATTGGTGGCCTTGCAGGTAAATTAGAAAACATTAAACTAATAAGTTGTGAAAACGAATTTAGTACCGTTACTGCAACGGGCTACGTTTTAGACGGTAATACTTATTACGGCTACGTTGGTGGTTACGTTGGCTACGGATACTACG
>JAGCIP010000058.1 GCA_017648525.1 Clostridia bacterium | reverse complement strand
TCATATCAAAAAGTTTAATCACAGACGAGCCTTGCGAACCTTTATATTCGCTATTTATCCCACAAATATTATCGGCAACTATGCGACCTTGCTTGTTGGCTGGCCCTGCAAGTGAAATTACTGCATCTTGTTCGGTTATAAAATGTTTAACTTGAACTGCGTCCCCTACTGCATAGATATCGGGAATTGAAGTTTCCATTTTAGCATTGACTTTGATTGTGCCTTTAACGCCGAGTTTTAAACCTATCTTTTTAGCAAGCGAATTTTCGGGCGTAACGCCAACTGCAAGCACAACCATATCAGCGCTTAAATTTGAGCCGTTATCAAGATAAAGCGAAACTTGTTCGCCTGTAATACTCATTTTATTTGTGTTAACATTTAGTAACAATTGTACGCCGTGGTGACGGAAGTTTGCGTGGATGAACGACGCAATATCACAGTTAACCGTCGGTAAAAGATGGTTAGAGCGTTGCACGATAGTGGTTTTAATACCAAGTTCAGCAAGGTTTTCTGCCATTTCAAGACCGATAAAGCCACCGCCTATAACAACTGCTGTTTTAGGGCGTTTTTGCTCTACAAAGGCGCGAATTTTAAGCGTATCTTCTACCGTACGAAGTGTAAAAGTCCTTTCGTTTTCAGTATAGAATTCGGGTAAAATCGGTTTTGCACCGGGTGATAAAATGAGTTTATCGTAAGTTTCGGTAAAACTCGTTCCTGTTTTTAGGTCAGTTACGTGGACGGTTTTATTTTTGAGGTCAATGTCGGTTACTTCGTGATTTACTTTAGCAACTATTCTAAAACGGCGAAAGAAACTTTCGGGAGTTTGAAGTGTCAAATCTTCCTTATCTTCAATAACGCCACCGATATAATACGGCAAACCACAGTTTGCGTATGAAATAAAGCCCGAACGCTCAAAAATAATAATTTCTGCGTGTTCGTTGAGTCTTCTTATTCTTGCTGCGGCAGTTGCACCACCTGCAACCCCACCCACGATTACGATTTTCATAGCTCAAATCTCCTTTATTATATTATACCTTTTTTTGCCACTTTTTTCAATTGTTTTTAGATGTTAACAACAAATAAAGGGCGCACCATAAACTATAGGTACACCCTCCACTTCTTTCTAATCACCTTTTTTATGTTTAATTAATTCTGTAACAACCGTTGCCACTTCAGTGTAAGGATTTCTATCTACTTCTTTAAGAGCATCATCGTAACGACTATTCCTTATCTCGGAGTTTTGTATCGCCTGAACGTGTTCTTTCATTCCAAATTTAGCCACAGAAATAACGTCCATACTCTCGGTATAACCTGGAATTAATTTTGCTGTTTCTTCCTTTACCTTTTGTGATGAGCTAACCACTTTAGGACTTTTGGAAAAATAATACTGCAACCAAATCACAAAGCATGGATTCGACGGTATAATTTCAATTTTCTTATACGTTTCTCTGGCTTTTATAAATTTTTCATATTTATTTTGCTCTAAATCCAAATCTACCAAACAATAAACCTTGTCCCCAATATCCAAATCAAGTTCGTATTTTATAAACAACGAAGTCGCTTTTTTTGCCATACTGGTTATATCGGTAGATTCGGAATCAAAAACTCGTAAATTAAACGGAGCATTTCTTTCATTAAAATGGTTAAAATAAGTTTTTTCCGTTTTATTCCGCCCCTCGCACACAATAAATATAGACGGTTTTCGTTTTCTTCTAAATTCTTCTTTGGTTTGTCTTGCCATCTTATTCCCCCTTGATAAAAGGAATTGCGCCAAAACGCCCTAAAAGATATGCTTTTTCGATATTTTCAGACTTTCTAGGCGAGAATTCAGCCAACGAATACATCTCAGTTTTACCGCTCTCATAATTTCTTTCAGTAAACCAAATATCATCTCTTCTAAAAATATCAAGATTAAGAAGATTGGTATCGTGCGTGTTTGCTATCAACTGCGCATTGCCCGTATTAATGCCTTTATCAAAAAACATTTTTACAAGATATTCAACCATTAAAGGGTGCAAACTCTTGTCTATCTCATCAATAAACAAAACTT
>JAGCIP010000057.1 GCA_017648525.1 Clostridia bacterium | reverse complement strand
TTCAAAAATTTTAGAAAAAGATACTGGGCTAACCTTTGTTAACGAAAGAGAAATTACCCCAAAACGCTTGATAGACCAACTTTGCGGTGTGGAAAAGTTTATTTTCAAGTCGGTTTATGCGGGTAGAACTTCTAAAAAGTTATATAAATTATACGAATATGAAAGTTAATAAAAAAGTCTTAATACCAAAGGTGTTAAGACTTTTTTTGTTTAATTAAACTTGCCCCGCCGTTCTGTGAGAGTTTCGATATTCGGAGGGGGTTAAATTTGTTTCTTTCTTGAATAGTTTGGAAAAATATTGAACGTCCATAATGCCACAATGAAAGGCAATAGTTTGGACTTGCAAATTTGTATCAAGCAATAATTGAGATGCAAATTCAATACGTTTACTGCGGATATACTCTGATAAAGTTTTTCCCGTTTCTTTCTTAAAAGCAATTGCTAAATATCCTGCGCTAACGCCTTGACTGACAGCCAAAGATTTAGGGGTAAGCCCCGCAGAAAAACCAGAGTCTATTAGAGTGATTGTTTTTTGTATTAGCGTTGAATATTTACGGACATTGTTGTTTCTCACTAATCGGCAATACGTGGTGAACATTTCACGCATAAGGGGTGGAATATCGTTAGTGGAAGTGAGAAGTTCAATTTTTGTGGCAAATTCGGAAGAAATGCGGTTTATGTGAATAGGGTGAACGCCACCTTTTTCCGCAGCTTTACGCAAAAGCGTGTTCATTATAATAGTGTAGTTTTTTGCGTTTCTCAAAGGGTCTGCAACTCTCATTTCAAAAAGATTACCAGAAAAAGCCGATGATAATTGCTTTTCAAAATGTAACTTTCCATTTGTTACCGCTTGAATAATCTCATTTTCAAAAGCGTACCGCTGTTCCATTGCTTTCATGTTTATAAGAGTGTCTTGTGGACTATAATTTTGCGAATTGTTTAAGGTGGAAGAGTTGTTTTTTGCTTGTTCTTGCGTAAATTCCACTATTGAAAAGGAGGGGCTTTTCCATAAAAGTTCACAAAACGTGTGAAAGGCAATCATAAGTTGACTTCCGTCCGCTAAAATACCTAGCGAATTAAAATACTCGGAAAGTGCTTGGTGTTGAATAGGGGCAAATCCCGCCGATTCGCAAAGCAAAAGAGAACGCTCTTCGGTCATAGGCTCTGAAAGGTAAGGCCCTACTACTAATAGAGTTTCGTCTTTGCAGTCTGGAAGTAAAAGATATAAATAGTTTCGGTGGATTGAGTCTGTCAATTTGTAAACGGTTTTGCCTTGTAAGTTGTTTATAGGCGCACGTTTTGGCAAGATTGCAGAAAATAAATGCTCTAAATCTTTGTCGTTGATATTTTTAATAAATTCTCGCAATTCTTTTTTTGTTATTATAGAAGTGTGAACACGGTTGCGCTTGAAAACTTCTTGCAAAAAGTTTAGTTCGGCGTTGTAAAACATTATACTCACCTTAAAATCTTTAATTATTATGATTATACCACTATTTTGGGGCAAAAACAATGCAAAATAGGTTAAAATATAAAAAAATTACAAAATTCGATAAAAAATTTACTAACGCTAAAAAGACAAAATAATTTATAATAAATTTAAGGTCATTTTTAAGAATTATTTTCTTAGAAGTGGCAAAAAATGTTTAAAAAGGGGAAGAGAAATGAGTAAAGAAAAGAAACTCGATGCTAACGGCAAACGTCCGTTTGGCATGATGGATAAACTCGCATATGCTGCCGGCGACTTCGGTTGTAATATGAGTTTTTCCTTGAAAGGAACTGTGCAAACTTTCTGGCTTGCGTTCATGATGATTGAAACGGGGCTTTTATCCTTGTTGTTGCTTATCGTTCAAATTTGGGACGCTATTAACGACCCGATTATCGGCGCATTGATTGATGCAGATAAACGCAAATACAAAATGGGTAAATTTAAGACCTATATTTTAATAGGAGCAATAGGCTTGCTTGTTGCAGGTGCATTAGTATTTATTCCTGCACCTAACGCAGACTTATGGCTTAAATGCGTGTTGTTTATCGGGGGCTATTTGATTTGGGATGCTTGTTATACTATTGCAAACGTTCCTTACGGTTCAATGCTATCACTTGTAACGACTGACGGCGCTGAAAGATCTCAACTTTCAACTTGGCGTTCAATCGGTTCAATGTTTGGAAATCTTCTTCCGCAAATCATTTTACCTATGCTTATTTGGGAAAAGGCGTTTGACGCAGACGGCAAGCCTATCTTGAACGAACTTGGTGAACAAGTAGAAGTTCTTGTTGGTAATAGAGTGTTCCTTGCCGCTCTTATTATGGGTGTGCTTGGTTTTATCGCCTTTATGTTTATGATTAAGAAAATCACTATTCGTGTTGACGAAAATAGTGTTAAGACTAGCGAAAACGTTGAAAAGTTCAACGTGTTAAAAGCATTTGTAAACTTTATGAAAAACCGCCCTGCAGTAGGTGCTACTCTTGCGGCTATGGCAATGTTCCTTGGTATGAACTCTGCTACTACCGCAACGACCATTATGTTTGCAACTTACTTTAACGCCGCATCTCTTTCTGGCTTAGTTATGGCGATAGGCTTTGTTCCTATGTTGTTCTTTATGCCGTTTATCAAGAAAATTGTTAATAAATACGGCAAGAAAGAATCTTCTGCGGTTGGTGCGTTGGTATCTGTGTTTGGCGGTTTATTGATGCTTATCTTCCCGCTTATTCCTAATAAGACCATTGCTTTAGTCGTTTATATTCTTTCACTTTCTATCTTTGGTATCGGCTTGGGTATTTACACTTGCGTATCGTGGGCGTTTATGGCAGATGCTATCGACTACAATGAATGGAAAACTGGCAAAAGAGAAGAAGGCGTTGTATATTCACTCCACTCTTTCTTTAGAAAGTTAGCACAAGGCGTTGGCCCGTCTATCGTTCTTCTTTTGATGGGAGTTCTCGGTTACGTTTCAGAATTAGGTACGGAAGGACAATCTATTACAACCGCTTACAATATGTGTTGGTTAGTTTCTGGATTGTATTTGTTTAGTGCAGTATTGATGTTCGTGTCTATCGCTTTCGTATACAATTTAGACAGAAAGACTCTTGCTAAAATGAGTGAAAGTCTTGGACGTGACGTTGAGGCGGATGACGATTTAGGTGGAGACGTTGGCTCTATTCAACAATAATTGATTAAAACCTTAGCGCTTGACCAGAGAAAACTAGTCAAGCGCTGATTTTAAAAATTTGATAAATATAAAAATTATTTCAAAGGGGCAAAGATTATGAGACAAATTATAAGTTTAAACCAAGACTGGTTATTTGTAAAAGATACTACCGACGTTACCGTGCGTGATGGGGAAAAGGTTAACGTTCCGCATTGTTGGAACGCAACCGACGGTCAAGACGGTGGCAACGATTATTTTAGGGGAACTTGCCTTTACTATAAGAGCATAAAAAAGGCAGACTTACCTGTTGCGGACTGCTATTATCTTGAAATTTGCGGTGCGAACTCTTCTGCAGACGTTTTCGTTGGCGGAGAAAAGGTTGCTCATCACGACGGTGGTTATTCTACTTGGCGTGTTGATTTAACCGAAAAATTAACTGACGAAACAGACGTTGCTATTTTAGTTGACAACTCACCTAATGAAACCGTTTATCCACAAATGGCAGACTTTACTTTCTACGGTGGTTTATATCGTAACGTTAACTTGATTGCTGTAAACAAAACGCACTTTGATTTAGATTATTACGGTGGTACGGGATTAAAGATTACGCCTACCGTAAACGACAAGAGCGCAAGTGTAGAAGTTGAAGTTTACTTGACGAATTTTAAGGACGGTCAAAAATTAGTTTACACTATTTACGATAAAGACGAAAAGGAAATTCAAAAGATTGAATCTACCGAAAGCAAGGTTGTTTTCGAGATAGAAAACGCACACTTGTGGCATGGTAGACGCGACCCTTATTTATACTGCTGTGAGGTTGAAATCGTTGATGGCGATGCTGTAATCGATAACGTTTGTAGCAGTTTCGGTTGCCGTTCGTTTAAGATTGACCCAAATAATGGATTTATTCTTAACGGCGAAGAATATCCGTTAAGGGGCGTTTCTCGCCACCAAGACAGATTAGGTTTGGGTAATGCACTTTTACCCGAACACCACGAAGAAGATATTGACTTGATTATGGAATTAGGCGCAACGACCATAAGACTTGCGCACTATCAACACGATCAATATTTTTACGACCTTTGCGACCAAAAGGGTTTGGTAATTTGGGCGGAAATTCCTTATATTTCAAGACATATGCCAACAGGCCGTGAGAATACTATTTCTCAAATGAAAGAACTCATCACTCAAAACTACAACCACCCGTCAATCGTGGTTTGGGGACTTTCTAACGAAATTTCTATTGCAGGTTCTGATAACGACCTTTTAGAAAATCACCGTATTCTTAACGATTTAGCGCACGATATGGACAAAACTCGTTTAACCACTATCGCAGCGGTTTCTATGTGTAAGATGGACGACCCCTATTTATTGATACCAGACGTGGTTTCTTATAACCACTATTTTGGTTGGTATGGCGGAGAGACTTCAATGAACGGACCGTGGTTTGACAAATTCCACGCAATGCATCCTAATATTCCTATCGGTTGTTCCGAATATGGTTGTGAAGCACTTAACTGGCACACCAGCAACCCAAAACAAGGCGACTATACCGAAGAATATCAAGCATATTATCACGAAGAATTGATTAAGCAACTTTTCTCTCGCAAATATTTGTGGGCAACGCACGTATGGAATATGTTTGACTTTGGTGCAGACGCTAGAGCCGAAGGCGGGGAAAACGGTCAAAACCACAAGGGTTTAATGACTATGGACAGAAAGTATAAAAAGGACGCTTTCTATGCTTATAAAGCGTGGCTTTCAGACGAACCGTTCGTTCACCTTTGCGGTAAGAGATACGTAGACCGTGTTGAAGAAGTTACTAAAGTTACGGTATACTCTAATTTACCAGAAGTAGAACTTTTCGTAAACGGCGAAAGTATCGGCAAAAAGACTGCGCCCGACCACTTCTTCTACTTTGAAGTTAAAAACCAAGGTGAAAGCACTATCGTTGCTAAAGCGGGCGAATATACCGACCAAGGCGTTATTCGTAAGGTTGAAGAAATGAATATGGATTACGTCTTAAAAGAAGTAGGCGCTGTTCTTAACTGGTTTGACGTAGTGCAAGTTGAAGGTAGATATTCTCTTAACGACACGCTTGGCGACATAATGAAATCTACCCGTGGTAAACTTTGGTTTGTTAAGTTAGGACTTAAACTTAAGAAAAAGATGAACGCAAATAAAAAGGCAAAAGCATCTGGCGAAAAGAAAGCAGGTGGGTTTGAAGTTGACCTTAAAGCCGACGGCGGACTTATGCAAATGATGGGAAGTTTTACCGTTTTGCGTTTGACTAGCATGATGGGTATGATGGATATTAGTTTCACAAAAGAAGAACTTTTGAAATTAAACAAGAAATTAAACCGCATTAAAAAACCCAAAAACGTAAAATAAATAATAAAATCCCCGCTTGATAATCAAGCGGGGATTTTTTATCCTAAATTTTTATCAATATATAATATTTCCGTCGCACTCTAAAAGATTCCACTCTTTTTCTAAAATACAAGCGTCCAAGTCTTTTACGTTTGTTAGTGTGTAAAGAGCAGTTTGGTTTACCTTGTCGTTGTCGCAAAGAAAATACTTTTTATCACAATTTTCTAATATAATACTGCGTATATAAGTTTCCTCTTGGGTTGAATCAGATATTACACCTTTATGATTTAAGAACTGTGCGGAAAAAAAGAAAGCGTCTACTCGAAGATTTTTGATAAATCTTTCGGTGTCTGGACCTATTAGCACGGGGGAATTATTAAAGGCTTTTCCGCCCGTGCAATGCGTTTCTATACCTTCGTTAATAGCAGAAGTTGCCGTGTCTAAATTATTAGTAAACAAAGTGATTTTTTCGTGCATTGCTATATACGGCAATAAATATTTAACGGTTGTAGAGCCGTCTAAAAACACGCTCATACCGTCTTTTAAGAAAGCGGACGCTTTTTTGGCCACTATTTGCTTGCCTTGTACGTTTTTAGTCATGCGCCTTGAAAAACTTGCAACTCGTTCGGTCGGGTTGAAAAGTGTAACCCCGCCGTGTGTTCTATGTACCATATTCCTTGATTGAAGTTCCGCTAAATCTCGCCTAATGCTAGAAGGAGATGCAAAAAGGCGTTTTGCAAGCGTATCTACTGAAATATATACTTCTTTTTCAAGTGCTTTTAAAATAGTGATTTGTCTTTGATTTATTTTCATATTCGCCCCTAATAAACATTAAATATTTTGCGCATTTTTGCGCATTTTCCTATTTTATCGCCACAATAAACGATTTATTGACTGAAATCAATCAATATTGTATAATTATTATATTGAATAAAAATATAAAAGTCAATAAAAAAAAGGAGCGTAAATGTATAGAGAATTAAGAGAAAGGGTTTTAAACGCCAACCTATTGCTTGGTAAGTCTGGCTTGGTAACACTTACTTGGGGGAACGTTTCTGAAATTGATAGGGGAAACGGAGTTGTTGCAATAAAACCGTCTGGCGTGTCTTATGATGAAATGAAGTGGGAAGATATAGTCGTTGTGGACTTAAACGGTAATAAGGTTGCGGGAGAATTAAATCCCTCGTCCGACACGCCAACTCACTTATGTTTATACAACGCATTTAAGGAAATAGGCGGGGTAGTACATACCCATTCTCGTTGGGCAACCGTTTATTCGCAAGCCAAAAAAGATATACCTGCTTTAGGCACTACTCACGCAGATACTTTTTACGGAGCAGTTCCTTGCAGTAGAGATTTAACCGACCAAGAAATAGACGGCGAATACGAATATGAAACGGGAAAGGTAATCGTTGAAACGATTGCAAATCGTCCGCCGATGGATATACCAGCGGTTTTAGTGGCTAGCCACGGGCCGTTCGCTTGGGCGAAAAACGCTATGAAAGCGGTGGAAAACGCAATAGTTTTAGAAGAAGTGGCAATGATGGCGGTTAATACGGGGATATTAAACGACAAGGCTATTATGAAAGATAAATTATTAGACAAACATTATTTTAGAAAGCACGGAAAGGGTGCTTATTACGGACAAAAGGAGAAAAAGTAATGATTATTGACGCAAAGAAGTATAACGGGAAATGTTCGTGTGGGAAATCACACGCTATGATAACCGAGTTAGCCGTGGTGGAAGAAGGCGTTTTAAATAAGTTTGACGATTATAAAAAAGAGTTTTTTCCTTTGGTTAAACATATTACGGCTATTTATGACGAAAATACTTATAAAGCGGTAAGCGATAGACGCCCCAAAGTAGATTGCGAAATTATACTTTGTCCAGAAAACTTGCATGCTGACGAAAAGGCGTGCGCAATCGTATTAGACAAGTTAAAAGATGAAACCGAATTGTTAGTTGCCGTCGGTTCTGGCACGGTGCATGACGTTACAAGATATTGCGCAAACCAAAAGGGATTGCCTTTCGTTGCTTGTCCTACCGCTGCTAGCGTGGATGGTTTTTGTTCTTCGGTTGCGGCTATGACTTGGGAAGGGTTTAAGAAAACAATGCCCGGCGTTGCGCCGAAAATCGTTTTAGCGGACGTTGATATAATAGCAAATGCACCTATGCGTTTAACCGTTTCGGGTTTTGGCGATATGGTGGGGAAGTTTATCGCACTATCAGACTGGAAAATTGCAAACGCTGTAACGGGCGAATTTTTGTGCGAAGAAATTTATTCTTTAATGATGAAAGCGACCATAACCGCTTTAGACTGTGCAGACGGGCTTGCCGTTAGAGATAAAAAAGCGATAGAGCAGTTGACGGGTGGGTTAATCTTATCTGGTCTTGCTATGCAAATGATGGGTAATTCTCGCCCTGCGTCTGGCGCAGAACATCATATTTCGCATATTATAGAGATGCAACCCGCTGGGCTTGGGGTAAGTTCTACTGCTTTACACGGAGAAAAGGTTGGCGTTGCAACTTTATTGTTATTAGAAGAATATCATAACATAGCAAACGGAAATATCAAGTGGCAAGATTATAAACAGTTGCCGAAAGAAGAAGTTGAAAAGGTGTTTGGAAGTCGTTTGGTTGATTCTGTAATGGAAGAAAATGCAAATGATTGTGCACTTAATATTAAGGCAAGCGACGTAATAAATAATATGGATAAAATTTGTCAAATTATTGCTAATATACCCGAAAAGGATAAATTACTTGCTATATACGAAAAATTAGGGGCAATGAAAAGTCTTGCTGATTTAGGCGTTGACGAAAAGTTAAAAGAAAAATTGTTCTTTTACTCCCCAACGGTTAGAAATAGACTTACTCTTATGAGATTAAGGCAATCTGCAAAAATTTAATATTAAATACAAAAGAACGGCTGGGCGTTGACAAACGTGTGGCCGTTTGTTATAATTAAATAAATACTAAAAAGAAGGGCTTGAATTGAAAAAACGAATTAGTTTTATTAGGGCGGACAAAACGATTATTAGTGAAAAGGTCAAAGAAGCCTTTTCTTCCGTTCTACCTATTACCTTAATAGTATTATTTTTGTGCATAACCGTCGCTCCAATAGAGAGCGGGGTATTTTTGGCGTTTGTTTCGGGTGCGTTTTTAGTGGTATTAGGTATGGGGCTTTTTACGCTTGGTGCGGACACGGCAATGACCCCGATAGGCGAGTACGTCGGCTCTTCTGTAATGAAAACTAAAAAGTTGTGGATTATAGTTTTCGTTTGTTTTATCGTGGGCGTTCTGGTAACCGTTTCAGAACCCGATTTGCAAGTTCTTGCAGGGCAACTTTCTAATACTATAAACCCGTGGATACTTATAATTGCCGTCGGTATAGGCGTTGGATTATTTTTAGTTGTAGCCTTTTTAAGAATAGTATTAAAGATAAAACTTTCTTATATTTTAATATTCTTTTATATCTGCGTTTTCGGGCTATCTTTTTTCGTTCCGTCGGCATTTATTCCCTTGGCGTTCGATTCTGGTGGTGTTACCACAGGACCTATGAGTGTCCCGTTCATAATTGCAATCGGTACGGGCGTTGCATCAATGCGTAGTGATAAAAATGCGGAAACGGACGGTTTCGGTCTTACTGCGCTTTGTTCAATCGGACCTATTCTCTCGGTTATGGCTTTAGGTATAATTTTTCAGCCGGAAAACATTGAAACGTCTTCTACGGTTATTCCGTCGGTTGAAAACTCTAAAGATTTAGTTAGTTTATTTGTGGGCGAACTACCGCACTATTTAAAAGAAGTGGCGGTTGCGCTCTTGCCGATTGTTGCTTTTTTCTTTTTGTTTCAACTTTTAGGGAACAAAGTGCAAAAGCAAGCCTTGATAAGAATAATGATAGGTGTTTTATATACTTACCTTGGTTTAGTGTTTTTCTTGCTTGGCGTTAACGTCGGCTTTTTACCCGTAGGAAGTTTCTTGGGCGGTCTATTAGGGAATTTAGCATACAACTGGATAATAGTGCCCGTAGGTATGATTATGGGCTTTTTCGTGGTTGCTGCAGAACCTGCGGTGCACGTTCTTACTAGACAGGTTTACGAAATAACTTCGGGTGCAATTCCTAAAAAGGCGTTAAGGGCAAGTTTGATGTTTGGCGTTGCCGTTTCGGTTGGTTTGGCAATGCTCCGTATTTTGCTTAATATCCCTATAATGTATTTCTTAATACCGGGGTATTTAATAGCAATAGTATTGACGTTTTTTGTTCCCGATATGTTTACGGCAATCGCATTTGACTCGGGCGGGGTAGCGTCTGGTGCAATGACCGCAAGCTTTATTATGCCCTTTGCATTAGGTGTTTGCGGGGCGGTTGGTGGAAATATTGCAACCGAAGGTTTTGGCGTGGTGGCAATGGTTGCTATGACCCCGCTTATAACTATTCAAGTGTTAGGTTTGATTTACAAGATTAAGACTAGCAGAATTAAAAATAAGGAAAAAGAAATTCCCGTCGTCGTGGAAGATATTATAGAGTAGGTGATATTATGTTAGGTATAAAATATCTCATATTGATAACGCAAAGAGAATATTCGGAAAAATATTTAGATTTTTTCAGTAGGCACGGCGTTTACAGAGTGTTAAGCACTTTGGCACACGGCACGGCTAATGCAAAAACTTTGGACTATTTGGGCGTGGAAAAAACCGAAAAAATGACCTTTGAAGCAATGGTTAAAGATGAACAGATAGAGCAACTTGTTAAAGATATGTACGTAGAAATGGATATAGGCTCTGCGAATAACGGAATTGCTGTGTTCGTGAATATTGACGGAGTTGGCGGAAAATCGTCGCTCGATTATTTTATAGGAAACCAAACTGTTGAGAAAAAGGAGATGGAAGAAATGAGTGAGAGTAAAATCGTGTTAATAATAACGGTTGTAGATAAGGGAAATACCGATTTAGTTATGGATGCGGCACGTGCGGTTGGTGCAAGTGGTGGAACGGTTGTTAAAGCCAAAGGCACGGGTGCTGAAATAGCAAAGTTCTTCGGTGTGTCTATAAGTGAAGAAAAGGAAATGGTTTATATAGTAGCAGAGAGAACTAACAGAGATGCTATTATGCATGCTATTATGGAAAAAGCAGGCAGTAATACTGAAGCGCATGGTGTTCTTTTCTCTCTCCCCGTAGATAGCGTTGTTGGAATAAAGCATTTTGAAGAACTTAAATAAAGATTATAAATAAAGTTTGAGCAAGTTTAAAGCCGTAACACGAAAGGTGCTACGGCTTTAATACTATAAATTAATTTTTATATGATTTAATTTTTTCAACTCGTCGGTTAAATATTTTAAGAATTTTTTTCTATTTATACCGTTAATCATTTCAATTCGCCCTTTTTCGGTAAATTCTATGATAGTTTTACCGGGCGCTTCGTGTAAATCTAAAAATACGTTTATTTTTTGCGTGGTAAAGAGTTTTGGGTGGGTTAAAGCAAGCAAAGTGCACACGTCGTTTGTGGTAACTCTTTTATCAGGGAAATTCGGCTCCCAGTATTTAGAATACATTAGGTGCATAAGTTTGCCTACGTCGTTAATTTCTTTTAAACTATTAACGTAATCTTCGGTTAAATGCGCAAGACGTCTACCAACGTTAGAAGGTAGCATCATAAGTGGAATTTTGCTATCTAAAACAACTTGAAAGGCTTCTGGGTCGTGCGATAGGTTAAAGGAAATGTGGTCGGGGTAACCGGGTGTGCCGTACGGCGAACCGCCCATAATGACTATTTTTGGTATTTTGGCTATTACGTCGGGGTGCTTTTTAATTAGTTTTGCAATATTAGTTTGAGGACCTAACATAATGGGGTAAACGTCCCCGTCACCAGCCATAATAACGCGATACATTGCGCTTACCGCATCTTCTTTTAAAACTTTTGCGTGCGTAACTTCGGGCGGGGTATATCCGCCTAATCCACTAACTTGATGTATAAATTCGGCGTTTACGCTTTTTCTCCTTAATGGTTTATCCGCCCCTTTTGCAACGGGAACGTCAACGCCTAACAGGTCCATTAGGTGAAGAAGGTTTCTCGTTGCTTTATCAATATTAACGTTGCCTGAAACGGTGGTGATAAGTTCAACTTTTGCTTTTTTGTCAAAAAGTGCATAAATAAGGCATACGGTATCGTCTACGCCGGGGTCGGTATCTAAAATAAGTT
>JAGCIP010000056.1 GCA_017648525.1 Clostridia bacterium | reverse complement strand
TATTTACTTTATCCATAAATAAAAGGCAATTCCTATAGAAATCGCCTTTTATTTAAGTTCAATTAAAACAACAAAGACTATTCAATCCATTACGAATTATAACCGTCTATCAAAATATTTCTTATGCTTTCTATCGTTTCATCTGAAACGCCAACGACAGTTTTAAGGAAATTTACAGTCGCAGACGATAACTTGCCATCACCAGTACCGTATTCAGTCATAATATGATTATACATACGATTAAAAGCAACTAAATTCTCGTCATCATCTTTCATAACGCCTGAATCGTCAAAAGAATAAACGCCATCATTAATCACGATTTTTGAACGCCATCTGTTCCAGTTATAGAATGAAGTAATTTCAAAATCCATAACTAAATCCTCGTAAGAAACTCCCAAAATAGCCCCAAGTAAGAATGCTACCGTTCCCGTTCTATCCGCTCCAGCCGAACAATGGAATACTATCGGATAATAACTTTCATCCGCAAACATTTCAAAAATTGTTTTTAAGTTTGCATTCCTTGTTTCATTAAAGTTCCTATTATTGCCAAAATCGTAAGGGAAAATATAATCAAATTGCATAATACCCACTTGATAACGAGTAATGCTTTCGCTTGGAGAAACTTTGGTCGTAGCATCAAGACGCAAATCAATTTCAGACTTGATACCAAGTTGTTCTAAAACTTCAACGCCTTTTTCGTCAGCCGTAGTAATATCTGCAGACCTATATGCAAGAGAATATTTTACAGTACCACCGAACTCACTTTCATAGCCACCAAGGTCACGCATATTTATAAATGCTGAACCCGATTCAGATTCGCTAAAAGTTTGAATCATACGAGTCGTTCCGTAGATCTTAAAAGAATCAACCACGCTTTCAATACCACTATTGATTACTTTATAGTAATAAGTTATTCCTGGTATAAGATTATAAACTTCCGCTTTCTTTTCAGTAGTCGTTTTCGTATAAATTACGTTGTTAAACGAACTATCGGTTGCCACCTTAACCGTGTAATCACCGCCTATTGCAGAATACCACTTAAGTGTTACAGGTTTTGCGCCCTTATCTCTTTTATAGTGATTAGCGTAGTAATTTAAGAAGTACGCAAGTTGATTTACGTCACTAGCATTTTCTAAATATTGATTTACGGGATCAGGATAAACGTTTACTTCTTCACCGTTAAATCTATTTACAAATATTTCATCTTCTGTTTCAAAGATAGTAGCGACAAATTTCATTGCCGCCGAGCTTGAAGATTTTTTGACCATTATCTTCTTCAAACGTCCAGAACTTCGACCAACCATCTTCTGCAGACAAGGTAGAAACACTTGCACCAAATTCATCCCAGTCACTATATACTGCAGAATTTGCAGGTTTACAATAACTATTTGTACCACGTCTTAAAACGTTTCCACCATTATATTTCGATTCACCCGAATAATTTAACGTAACGCCATTTGTTATTGCATAGCAATTTTTAAGCCAAGGTGATCCATCACCTGCTTTAGCATAATCACCAGCAACGTTACTTCCTAATACACCGCCTATATTTGTAGTTGAAATGGGAGAAGATAAATTATTCCAGTTCATTTCAGCAATAGAATTTCTTATAGAAAGCCTATGTTCTCCATTCGTTAAGTAACCTGAAGACGGAACGTTACCTGCAATCGTTCCAGAATACATCTCCGCAGTATAAACGTCTTCACAGAAAGAATATCTTATATAAACGTTATCAATACATCCATATAACGCTCTAACGAACGAATATCTCTTATAACCTGCTTGTGAAGATGTTTTTCCGCTTTCATGCGAGTAATTTTCAACACTTACTACGTCGGCATATAAATTCTTTACCGTTCCTTTATTCGACGCTATAACACTTCCAATGCCATTTAGTTTAATGTTTAACATTCCGTGTCCGCGACCGTCTAGCGTTCCTTCCAAATCCGTTGATGCATTAACATATATCGAACTTGTCAATTCGCCAATATTTAGATCTTCGCCAAGAACAACGTATTTGGTTCTATTATCCTCTAATACGTTCTTTAAGTTTGGAACATCCGAATTCATTACAACTTTATCAGCAACAACTAAACATTCTTCTTGAACTTTATAAACAGGATATTCTCCACTTTCATCAACGGTGTGAATATAAACGGTATTTTCACCGTTAGCAAGATAGCCTGCAGAGATACCTGCGTCTACAACGGATTTAGCAATTGAAAGAACACCTTCTTCACAAGTGAAAGGAACTTCGCTATATTCTACGTCAGAAGTAGTTACACGAAGCGCCGTTACGCCTTCTTCCAAAGTAAAGGTGTAATCAGCCGTAGCACTCTTATCTACGTAACCAACATCGGTTTTGGTGTTATCAACAACTGCTTTGGCGATATAATTCTCATTAAGCCAGTCTTTCTGGTCATCATCGCAAGCATCTTCACCCGTGTAAGCGATTGCTTTTTGAGCAACGTAAGCCATTGAACGAACGTTGCTACGTTGATTGTCTTCAACGTAATCAGCCATTTCATACTTAACAACGCCATCTTCAGTATATTTAATGTATGCAGCGCTTACAAAATCTCTTGCAATATTTTCATCATGTAGTTTCGTAATTGAACCGTCAATATAATATCCGCCACTAACACTTTCTTTCATTTCATAAGCGTAAATATTAATTATTCTAGTCTTATTTCCTGTATACGACCAACCACCGTCAGTCCAAGTTGCCCAGTCGTAAACGGCTTCTTTTTCTTGACTGCCAAAAAGATTTTCTTCCGTCAAATCGCCATATTCAGCAATATAGTCATAAGGCATAATAAATACACCAAATTCAATATCTGAATAAACACCATTTTCAACGTTGAGCATAATGCCTTCATAATCACTATCGCTCAAAGATGCAACAAACCTTAACCCATTGTCATCCGCAGTTTGTCCGTGAACCCTAACGGCTGCACCTTTAACCATTGCAAAATCAGCATCTTCGACAGTTACTGCAACAACGGTTTCTGAAGCATCTGCTTTAGATATAGGGGTAGAAAAAGCAATAGTAAATGATAAAACTGATAATAATGCAAGCATTATAACGAAAGAAATCCTATTTTTAATCATTTTCATTATTCTAATCCTCCCATACCAAAAATGTCTTGCTGGCTATCGCCAATGTTCCCTGATGCAAGCATTACATCTTGTTCTTGATATATAACAAATTTCATGCTTGGCGCTTCATAAATTTTATTCATAATTTCCTCCTTTGGAATAAAATTATACTTACAATAATTATATTATTATTTATTGTTAAAATCTATCTTAATCGTGCTATAATCTTGTTTTATTATGCTATTTAACATCTGTTAAAAAAGAAAATCTATATTCAGTCCTAGAATAATACTTATCACCCTTTTTTATCATCGGTGAAGGTAGGTTTTTGCAGTTAATAGCATTCGGCACACGTTGTGTTTCCAAGCAAAAAAAACTATAGTTTGGGTAATCAATATATTTACCTTTAAGTCTAATTGGCAAATACAACTGCATTCCATCAGCATTACTATAAGCGTCCATAACTATGCCACTTTTTTCACTTTTAGCACTTGCTATTTTTTTGTAACTAGTATCAAAAAGATAATTTACGTCATAAGTGTTCCCTGAAGGGAATACAGTCTTTGAAACGTCACCAATCTTTCGCTCTAAAGTAAAATCGTAAACCGTATTTTTAACGTTTAGCAACGTGCCATCTACAACACCACATTCATTAGGTGGCGTTATTATATCCGAATTAATTAAAAGTTTTGTTTCAAAAACTTCTCCGCTTCCATCTCCATCAAGATTAAAATATGAATGATTCATAAGGCTAACAATTGTATCCCCATCTGAAACGGCTTCGTATTCTATCTTTAATGAATTATCGTCTGTTAACGTATATGTCGCATTGACTTTCAATGTTGATGGAAAACCTTCTTCTCCGTCTGGACTAATATAAGCAAAGGTCACCTTTCTATCAGTCAAAGAATACTCAACTAAATCCCACACTTTCTTATCAAACCCTTCCACACCGCCGTGTAAAGTGTTTCCTTTCTGATTTATCGTAGTATTATATTCCTTTTTATCTATCTTAAATTTACCGTTTGCTATACGTCCAGCAACTCTACCTACCGTTGCCCCAATCTTCGTCGTATTCTCAACATATTCTTCTAATGAATCAAACCCAGCAACAACGTTAATCTTGTTTCCGAATTTATCAGGAATAAACAAGGACATAACCGTTGCACCATAATTTGTAAGAGCGACGTCAATAACTCCGTTAGATAACGTTATTTTATAAACGTTTTTACCAAGCAACGAACCAAGAATACTTTTAGAAATAGTCATTATCCTTTAAGACCACCAACAATAAAGCTACTCATAAGAAGTTTTTGAGAACTCAAGTAAAGTATTGCCGAAGGAACGGCAACAATTAATAGCCCTGCTAAAATTTCTGGCATTGTTGCGTAATTTATACTCGCTTCGTTTTGGAACCTATACATACCCAAGAATAAGTTCGGGAACTTCGGTAAGTAGAACAAGAACGGCGTGTAAGTATTCCACGAACCAACGAAAGAAAGTATAAAAATCATACACATAGTCGGCAACATCATAGGCATCATAATCTTTATCATAACGGTAAAATGTCCTGCTCCGTCAATAAACGCTGCTTCAGAATAACTTTGTGAAAGTCCCCTACAAGTTCCACACAACAATAAGAAATAAAAACCAAACGCACCGTTTTGAGTTAATACAAACAAGAACATATTATTGTATATATTTAAATCTTTTAGCATGGTCAACTTTGCAGGCAACGAACCAAGTATCGGTATAATCATTACAAAAATATTAACCGTTGTTATCGCCTTTTTACCAACAAAATCATACCTTGCAACAGCGTAAGCAAGTAACGTAGGCATAAGAACTTGAATGAGTGAATCACAAGTGGAATAAACCACACTGTTTATAAACATTTGAATAAATCCAATCGTTTCTTGTCCGTTTTCGGTTGTTACTTTAACGTTAAGATGTGTAAAAACACGTATGAAATTTTCAAAATTCGTTTCGTTTGGCCACCCCATTACGTTCAAATAGTAATCAAGTTCGGTTTTTGTTGACGAATAACCTGCCCAAAATATCGGTGTAAGTATCGAAATCGCCAACAAAGCCATTAAAGCAAATATAATCCATAAAACAACTCTTTCTCTTACTCTAAATTCTTGTTTCATACACTA
>JAGCIP010000055.1 GCA_017648525.1 Clostridia bacterium | reverse complement strand
GGTGTTACGGGAAGTGGTAAGACGGAAGTATACTTAAATTTAATAGATTCTGTTATTTCTTCTGGTAAAACTGCAATAATGTTAGTGCCTGAAATAGCTTTAACACCACAAATGTTAAAGCAACTGCGTTCTCGTTTTGGCGACCATGCAGCAATCCTACATAGTGGCCTTTCTGCAGGTGAGCGCTTTGACGAGTGGTGGAGACTTCGCAATGGTGAAGCACGGATTGCGATAGGGGCAAGAAGTGCTGTTTTTGCACCCGTTGAAAATTTAGGATTAATTATCATAGACGAAGAGCACGACGGCAGTTATACTAGCGAGTCAGCACCTAGATATGCAACTATTGACGTTGCAGTAGAACGTGCTCGCTTAAGTGGCGCAAAAGTGCTTTTGGGTAGCGCAACGCCGTCTGTAGAAAGTTATAACAAAGCGGTAAACGGAGAATATAATTTAATAGAATTGCCCGACCGTATAAATAAACGCCATTTGCCGATTATCGATATAGTCGATATGAAAAAAGAAATAAGGCGGGGTAATAACACTCAAATTTCATCATTATTAAAAACCGAACTTGATGAGTGTTTAGAAAACGGCAACCAAGCAATCATATTCCTTAATCAAAGAGGTTATTCAAGAACTGTTATCTGCACCGAGTGTGGACATGTTCAAAAATGTACTGATTGTGACGTTTCGCTTACGTATCATAGAGAAGATGACGCGCTTTTGTGTCATTATTGTGGTGCGAAATATAAAATGATTACCGCTTGTACAGAGTGTGGTAGCCCCTTTATACGATATGGTGGAATGGGAACTGAACGTGTTGTTGATGAATTAAACAAGTTGTTCCCTAAAGCAAAGATTTTGCGGATGGATAGAGATACCACGCAAAAGAAAGAAGGGCATTTTGATATTATAAACAAATTTGCAAATAGAGAGGCTGATATATTAGTCGGCACGCAAATGATTGCTAAAGGGCACGATTTTCCACGTGTTACGTTAGTTGGAATACTCGATGCTGATATGAGTTTGCATTTTTCTGATTTTAGAAGTGGGGAAAGAACTTTTCAACTCATAACGCAAGTCGCCGGCCGTAGCGGTAGAGCGGAAGATGTGGGCAGAGTTGTTCTACAAACCTATTCGCCTGATAATGCGGTTTTAAGATATGCTGTTAATTACGATTACGTTGGCTTTTTCAATCAAGAAATATCGGTTAGAAAAGCAACTGCATTTCCACCGTTTACAGACGTGGTTAGAGTTCTTATTAGTTGTGAAAACGACGAAAGGGCTTTAAGCGCTACAAAAGGAATATACCAAGAATTAAGCGCTGTTAAAGAAGAAAACAAAGATAAATTTAGATTTTTTGGTTGCATGAAAGCACCGTTAAAGCGTTTGCAAAATAAGTTTAGATATCAAGTGCTTATGCGTGTTTTGGCAGAAGATAGGCAGTTGCTTGATAAAATATTCTTGGTTGTAGATAAATATAAAGAGCACGGCGTTTTAATTTCACTTGAAATAAATTCAAACAACCTTACTTAAGGAGAAAGTTATGGCAATTCGTAATATTATACAAGTTGGCGACCCAACTTTACGCAAAAAAAGTTTCGACGTTACTGATTTTGGTCAAAAGACTTGGCAATTATTAGATGATATGAAAGACACGCTTATTAAAGCAAACGGTGCAGGTCTTGCCGCACCGCAAATAGGCGTTCTTCGTCGTGTCTTTATCGTCTACGTTGACGATAAATTTTATGAGTGCATAAATCCCGTGATTTTAAGTGAAAGTGGCTTGCAGAGGGGAGAAGAGGGTTGTTTGTCGGTTAAAGGTAAATACGGTGTGGTTGTTCGTCCTAACAAGGTAAAAGTTAAAGCGTTTGATAGATACGGAAAACCTTTTATCGTTAATGCGGAAGGATTTTTAGCGCGTGCGTTTTGTCATGAAAACGACCACCTAAACGGCGTAATTTATACTGACAAGGCTGAGTTTGTTGAGGGGGAGAATTGATGCGTATAGTATATTTAGGCACGCCAGATTTTGCAGTTTTACCCTTAAAAAGTTTGGTTGAAAGCGGTAATTATGAAATAGTTGGCGTTGTAACTAATTTAGATAAGCCGGTTGGAAGAAAGCAAGTTTTAACACCACCACCCGTTAAGGTTTATGCCCAATCTTGTGGAATTCCGGTATATCAATATTCAAAGATTAGGCACGAAGGAGTGCAAGATTTAATAAATTTAAGACCAGATCTTATGATTACTTGTGCGTTTGGGCAAATTCTTTCACAAGAAATATTAGATATTCCTAAACTTGGCGTAATAAATATTCACGCATCACTTTTACCTAAATATAGGGGTGCGTCGCCTATACATTACGCTTTGCTTAATGGTGAAAAAACTACCGGTATTACTATTATGAAAACCGATATCGGTATCGATACAGGCGACATTATAATGCAGAAGTCTTTAGAAATTAAAGAAGACGAAACTTGTGGAGAATTGTTTGAGCGTTTATCTATTCTTGGTGCGGAGTGTATTTTAGAGGCATTGCCGAGTATTATAGATGGTAGCGCTACTTATACAAACCAAAATGATGAATTTGCAACTTTTTCAAAGATAATAAAAAAGCAAGACGCCTTAATTTTATGGGAAGATACTGCAGAAAATATTAAAAATAAAATTCGTGCATTTAATCCCGCACCCGTTGCCTATTGCTTAATCGAAGGGCTACCTTTTAAGATTTATTCTGCAAGCGTAATTGAAAAAACTGCGCGCGCAGGCGAAATAGTTGAATGTAGTGACAAACTTGTTATAGGTTGCGGAAAAGATTGCTTATCTTTACTAAAAGTGCAAAAAGCAGGCGGAAAGCCTATGGATATAAAGGAATTCCTTAAAGGAAATAAGTTTGTCGTTAACGAGGATTTTAAATAATGGTAAATTATTTTTACGATTGTTATCAAATTCTAAATAAAGTTTATAGCGATAAAACTTATCTTAAACAAGCGATAAATTCTACATTTATAGAAGAAAAAAACCGTTCTCTTACTATTAAAACTTGTTACGGCGTTTTAGATAAAGATATTGAACTATCCTATTACTTAACTAAACTTGCCGATAAATCACCAAAACTTGCTATTAGAACGATATTAAAAATATCAATGTATGCAATAAGGTATTTAGAAAAGAAAGAGTACGCCGTTACAAAAAATGCAGTTGAACTAACTAAAAAATTAGGTAAGGGCGGAGCATCTGGATTTGTTAACGCTTTTTTAAGAAAATTTATTAGCGCTAAAATAGAATTACCGAAAAATACGGTTGACTTTTTATCTGTTAAATATTCCTTTCCGTCGTTTGCGGTGGATGAACTTATAAAAACTTACGGAGTTGAGCGAACGGAGAAGATAATTTCTGCAGAAAACGAAAAAACTTGTTTGTCTTTTTATGACGTCGACGGGGAAGAATATCTTAAAAACAACTCGGTAAACTTTGAAAAAACCGAATTTGAAAACGTTTTTATAACTAAAAATTTTGTTCGAAATCAGGATTATGATAAGGGTGTATACACTTATCAAGCCTTGGGGTCGGTTGCTATATGTGACGTTGTTGAACCGTGCGATAGTTTGCTTGACTGCTGTGCTGCGCCGGGTGGAAAAAGCGTAAGATTGTCTTATAAATGCAAAAACGTTACCGCTTGGGACGTGCATCCACATAGGGTGGAATTGATAAACGAATATACGTCTCGGATGAAAAGAGAAAACGTTACGGCTGAAGTTAATGATTCTAAAATCTATAAGCCCGAATTTGATTCGTGCTTTGATGCCGTGCTTTGCGACGCACCTTGTAGCGGGTTAGGGGTTGTTAATGATAATCCTGATATCAAGTTGAATAGAAAAAAGGAAGACGTTTTAGGTTTGGTTAAAGAACAATTATCAATACTTAAAACAGTTTGTAGATACGTAAAAACAGGTGGATATCTTTATTATTCTACATGTTCGATATTAAATAGTGAAAATATAGAAGTTGTAAAGGCGTTTATGTCAGACATAAGCGGTTTTGAACTTTGCGAAATTAATAGTAAATTACAGCACGAAACGGTAAATGGTACTAACTCATTTTTGCCTGACATTTCAAACGGGCTTGGATTTTTCGTTGCTAAATTGAAGAGAGTAAAATAAGTGAAAGAGTGCTTGCTTAATTTAAGTTATGAACAACTTAACACCTTGATTTTGAGTTTAGGGGAAAAAAGTTTTAGAACAGGGCAACTTTTTAAGGCGTTGCACCTGGGGTTGGATTTTTTTGAGATGACTGAACTTTCAAAATCTTTTAGAGAAATTTTAGAAAAGACATACTCGGCACAGTCTATAAAGATAATTAAGTCGATTAAAT
>JAGCIP010000054.1 GCA_017648525.1 Clostridia bacterium | reverse complement strand
ATTAAACAAAACGGCGCAGTAAGAAGTGAAGAGTACACCAAATGTGAATTGGAAAACATAGCATCAAACACTCAACTTCGTTTCCAAATTATGCCTATTAGTAAAGACAGCGCATTTTTCTCGGACTGGTCTGCTGAAAAGAACGTGTTCCTTTTGAACGCACCTGTAATCGAGTGGAACGACGATATGTCACACGAAGGTCAAGAGATGGAAAGCATTACTTGGAACACGGTTGAAGGGGCAACAGGTTATATCGCAAAAGTTACCACTCCGGACGGCTTTTCTAAGGAAGATAAATTGCCTGAAACTCAAAGATTTTATAAGAACGCATACCTTGCAACAGGTGATTATATAATTCAAATAAAGGCAACCAGCACTTCTACTGATAAAGACGATTCTAAATATTCCGACAAGATTGTCGTTACAAGATTAGAAGCACCAAGGGCTGCTGACGGCAATTACATAGTAAGTGATGCAAGAGACGTTAAAAAGGGCTTTAGCGTTACGTTTAGAAGTGTTTCTGGCGCTGCAAACTATAAGTTATATAAAGACGGCAACTTGGTTCAAACTCACCAAGCAACTCAATTTAACGTAACTAACGTAGTTGCTCCTGACGTTATTACACCGCAATCGTTTACTTATAAGATTCAAGCAGTAGGCGCTCCTGCAAAAAAAACTAACGGAACTACCTACGCTACTATAAGTTCTCTTATGGAGGAATCACTTTCTTTCGACATTAAGGTATTGCAACAACCTGCAACTCCTGAAATGGATGGATATACTTATAAATTCGGTGAAATCAGCGGTTGCTCTGGCTATTTCGTAAATACTGGCTCTGGCGACCCATATCTTGCAGGTAACACTTCTTATGATTTAAGCAATTTGCCAGCAGGTCCATTCGAAGTAAGCGTTTGTGCTATCGGTAACGGTGCGGAAATTCTTTCTTCTAACTATACAGGACCGATAAGAATTAACCGTTTAGAAGCACCCACAAACGTAAGAATTGATACTAGCGACGCATCTGAAGGCGTTTTGGCTTGGGGTCCCGTTGAACACGCAAAGAGTTATCAAGTTGTATTTAATAACGACGGCAACCCCGTTCCCGCAGAAGAAATGATGAACATCAATCAATACATCACGACTGAAGGAACAACCGTTTATATGCAAACTGTTGCAAACTACTTTAATGACGAAGACGAAGTGTACTATATGACTTCTAAACCTGGTCTTACCACTCAATTCGTTAAGTTAGACGTTCCGAGATTTGGCGACGTTAAGTTCAACAATAATCAATTCATTTGGAATATGCCTGACAACGTTAAGGGTACTGGTTTTACTCCTACTTACATAGTATACAATGGAAACGGTAGCACTTATAACGGAACCTTTAACGGCGAATCGTTAGATATTTCAGGCTTAGCAGGCGGGCAAGACTATACTTTTGAAGTAAAAGCAATTGGTAACGGTACTAAATATATTAACTCTGAAAAGACTGCCGCCGTAAGTATTCATAAACTTTCAACTCCTGTGGTTACTAAAGAAAACGGCAAATATGTTTGGGGTAGAGTTACCGGCGCACAAAGTTACGTTGTTTACGTTGACGGTGTTGTTGCACAAACTTACGACCACCTTGACGGAACTACTCAAAAGTACGAATTTGCTCCTAACTTTAAGGATATCAAGAATTATCAAATTAAGATAATTGCTAAAGGTGATAACGGTAATGAATCAATCGATTCTAATCCGTGTGAATTCACTCAAGAAGTTAAGCAATTATCTACTCCTGAATTCTCTGTTTCTTACAGCGAAGCAAGTTATAGCACTACTGGTAAAATCGTTGTAACTATTACTAAAGAATCTACTTACGTTGATGGTACTACCGCAACGACTGGTAAATACGCTTACTTTATTTCAGGCGTAGAACAAATGACTGATGAACGTACTTGTTCGCATATTCCTAACACGGCTGGCAAACACTCTGTAGCAGTTTACGCTTGCTCAGGTTCGTTTGACGATAACGGAGTTTACTACTTGCAATCTCAAACTGCTGGTAGCAAGACTAACACCGCAATAGATTTGTTGCACGTTCCAAACGCAAGTAGCATTAATTTAACTGGCGAAGGTTTCTTAACTTGGGCAACTATCTCAGGTGCAACAGGTTATGAATTAGAATTCGCAGTTAACGGCGGTGAATATGGCGACGTTGTTACCGTAACAAACGCTGTAAGCTATGATTTCTATGAAAAATATATGGAAGCAGGCGACGAAGTAACCACTTTGAAAGTAAGAATTCGTGCTAAAGGTAATGGAAATAACGTTATTTCTTCTACTACCGTAGAAAAGCAATTTGACTCTCAAAATCTTACAAAATAATAAGTCATACTCTTATAGGGGCGGGCTACCGCCCCTATAGTTTATAAGGAGAATTATGTTAGTAGATATATTATTGAACGCACTTTGGCATGCGGTTACTTTTATAGGGCTTGTTTATTTCGTTGGATTTATAATTTCATTAATCAACCGTTTTTTCTACAAAGTAACTAATTATAGTAAACTTTCTATTTACGGCACGGGATTTATCGGCACGCCTATTCACGAGGCAAGCCACTTGGTAATGTGTTTGGTTTTCTTTCACAAAGTTAACGAAGTTAAATTTTTCCAAATTAACGATGCGGACGGTGTTTTGGGTT
>JAGCIP010000053.1 GCA_017648525.1 Clostridia bacterium | reverse complement strand
GCCGACCTTTTCGTTGGCGAGCACGATTTTAAGTGTTTTAATGCGTCGGGCGGGGGTGCGAAAACAACCGTGCGCACGGTGTATTCGATAGAAATTGAACTTGCTGGTAGCGACCTTGTGGTTTTGGTTACGGGCAACGGATTTTTATACAATATGGTTAGAACTATGGCGGGAACTATTCTTGCCGTAGGGAATAAAGAGAAAGATTTAGAAACGGTTAAAACTATGTTAAAAACGGGGGACAGAAATCTTTGCGGAAGAACGCTCCCCGCCAAAGGCTTGTGTTTAGAAAAGGTGATTTATCAGTAAAAATTGTGCCTAAAATCAAGTTTGACCACAATATATAGGCGGAACGCAGGCTGAATAAAAAAAATTAGTTAAAAACTGTGGAAAAATGTAAAAAAACCCGTTAAAACGCTTGACTTGGCGGGCAAAATAATTTAATATATTTAGGCGTTTATAAGGAAAAGTTCGTTTTCTTTTCGGGATTAGCCCCCCCAAAAGCACCCAAAATTTATGGGTTTTAGCGAAACTTCTTATATACATTGAAATAAAAAAATTAAGGAGAAATTCACTATGAAGACTTATATGGCTCACGCCGATAACGTTGAAAGAAAGTGGTACGTAGTAGACGCAGAAGGCGTTGTTCTCGGTAGACTTGCGTCTAAAGTAGCAGCAATCCTCCGTGGCAAAAATAAACCTACTTTTACCCCCAACGTTGATACGGGTGACTTCGTTATTATCGTTAACTGCGACAAGGTCGTTCTTACCGGTAAGAAACTCGAAAAGAAACTTTACAGATATCATACCGGACATATCGGTGGACTTAAAACTATTCAGTACAAAACTCTTATGGCAAACAAAGCGGACGTTGCTGTTTACGAAGCAGTAAAAGGCATGCTCCCCAAAAACAGCCTCGGCAGAAAGATGCTTACGAAACTTAAAGTTTACCGTGGTGCTGAACACAATCATCAGGCTCAACAGCCCGAAGCTATTAAGTTGGTTTAATGAGGTGTAATTATGGCAAAAGCAACAAGTAAAAAGAAAGTTCAATTCTGGGGCACGGGTAGAAGAAAGAAAGCAATCGCCCGCGTTCGTTTAGTTCCCGCTGGAGATGGCGCTATCAGCGTTAACGGCAAGACTCTTGACGAATATTTTGGTCTTGACACCTTGAAGTTTATCGTTCGCCAACCTTTAGCATTAGTTGATGCAACCGCTAAATACGACGTATTCGTAAACGTATGCGGTGGTGGTTTCACCGGTCAAGCAGGCGCAATCAGACACGGTATCGCTCGTGCGCTTTTACAAGCAGAACCCGAAACCAGAGCAGCACTCAAAAAAGCAGGCTTCTTAACTAGAGATTCAAGAATGAAGGAAAGAAAGAAGTACGGCTTAAAGAAAGCACGTCGTGCTCCACAATTCTCAAAGAGATAATTTGCGAGAAGAGATTTCAAAAAACAACAAACGCAAGGATTTATTTCCTTGCGTTTATTTTTTACGAGAAAGCACGACGTGCAAAAGGGCTCACGAAAAAGATTTTGCACGGCAAAAGATTTTTTGGGAAGAGGAAGAGCAACGGTTTGCCTACGATTTTTGATTTTAATCGAAAAACGTGGCAAAAAAGTTTGCTCTGACGAGTGCTCCACAATTCTCAAAGAGATAATTTATTTCAAACAAACATACAGCCATCGGATTTCCGATGGCTTTTGTTTTGCCTTATATGCGTCGTCTGGCGTCGTTTACTGCCTTGCGCAAAAAACTTCAATGACCAGACGGTCTATTTCATCTTTTTGCGCAGTCGAGCCTTGCCATACTCGCATCTTAGGCTTGAAATGAGAGAAAACGCAAGGATTTATTTCCTTGCGTTTTTTTCTTTTACTCTTTTTATAAAGTCGTCGTGAGAGTTCATTGTAGAAAGCATTTGAGATTGCAAAGGAAGTGGCGCTTTTAGAGTTTCTTTCTGGCTTTTTGGCGTAGACGTGGGCGGGGTTTGGCTTGTTCCGTTTGCGCCCGAATTTTTGTTTATCAACTCGGTTAAGGTTGACAAAATATTGTTCGAACTCGGTTGCTTTTCAAGTGTTGTTGCGGAGTTGGTTTCCGTTTGGTTTGCGTTTGAAAAATTCAAAAAAGAGTTTATAAGATTAAAAATGCCAAATTTATCCATTTTATTTCCACCGCTTTAAGAAAAAATAGAAAAAACCCAAAAAAATTATTGCAAAAGTTTTTCTAATGATATATAATGTTATATACTTATTATAGATATATTATATTCGGGAATATTGTAAATGTTTACAAAACCAAATGGAGTTTTTATGAAAAAAGCGTTGTTTAAAATTTTTGGTATGGGGCTTGCCGTGTGCTTGCTATTATCTTCTTTTGCGGGTTGTTCTTCTGCTAGTTGGAAAGGTTCTTCCGTTAGCGGTTGGGGTGCGGTAAAAGAGGAAAGCCTTGGCGGGTTTATTGCCGAAACTGAAAATTTTTATTTCTATATTAACGGTATCGGATCGGTTTCTAGCGACAACACGCTTGGTGTTCCCACCAAAGGCGCTCTTTATGCTATAAAGAAAAACGACCTTTCTACCAACGTTGTTACTGTTCCTAAATTGTTCTCTACAACCGATTACGCACAAGGTCTTTATTTTAACGGTGATTACGTTTATTATGGAACTAACAGCACCGAAAAGAATGCGGATGGCGATATCGCTTATGGCGAAATGACCTTTACCCGCTCTAAACTAAACGGAACGGAAACCACGGCTTACTTTACAGTTGATTCTTTATCGGTTCAACACAGATTTGTGGAAAAAGACGGAAAAGTTTATATTGTTTATTTTGATTCAACCGACAATGAAATTTTAAGTTACGACACAAGCGCAAAGGCAAGCACGTCTATCGCTAAAAAGGACGAAAAGACGGATATTCCTGAAGATGCGCCTGAAACTTTAGACGTTTGCTCTTTTGCTGACGTGGTTGGCGAAGATGGTTTGGTGCTTGCTTATACTACAACTATTTATACCGAAAAATATAACGAAGACAGACTTGAAGACACCGAATCTACACGTGGAACTGAAAGTTACAACAACGTTTACGCAGTTGTTGGTGGTGCGGACAAGGCACAAGTTATTTACGAAGGAAAGGCTAAGAACGAAAAATTTGCCATAACTATGATTAAGGGTGGCTACGTTTATTACACCAAGACCGTTGGCGCAACTACTAAGGCTTATGCAGTAACGGTTGAAAACTTCTTAAACAAGCAAGAAGGTGTTGAAATTATTGCCGATTACGCAACCACTACCAACCTTATCGTTTCTTTAGACCAAGTTTACACGGTTAGCGAAGGCAAGGTTTATAAAGACACTATGATTAAGGCGAACGCATCTAACGCCACCAAACAGTTGGTTGCTAAAGACGAATCTATCACAACCCTTTTATTAGTAGACGGCAACAACCTTTATTTCTACGACGCATCTAACTATATTTCAAGGGTTGAACTTGGCAAAGAAAATGCTGATATTTTTAAGGTTTCGGACAATGCGGTGGCTACTACTTGGTACGCTCCCGAAATAGTTGAGTTTAACGGAAAGAAAACTCTTTTCTACGTTGACGTTTCTTCTAGCGGTATGTCTTACGTTAAATACGTTGACCTAACTAGCACGGTTAAGGGAGAAGATACTGACGACGACGGCGAAAACGATACTTTCTATTTAGAAGGGCAAGAGTTTATAAGCGTTATGTCTGCAGAAGACACGGCTAGTGTGTTTGAGGCAAAGGTTAACAATCTTGATACTAAACTTGAAGACGGAAAGTTGGTTTATACCGAAAAGAACGGAGCGCTCACCGTTTCTGCTGTGGAAGACGTTAGAAAGGCTTACGACAACCTTTCAAAAGAAGCGAAAGAATACGTTGAAGAAACGGTTTTAGAAAAACTTGAGAATATGGAAAAGGCAATCAAAATTGCAAATCTTCTAAATAAACTTGACGGAATTTACAATTTCGATATGCTTAACGAAACCGAAAAGACGGCGCTTAAGACCGCTTACGAAACAATCAAGAGCGAAATTGAAGCCTTCTACGCAAGCGACGATAAAGACGCTGTAATTGCTTATATTAACACAAATCTCTTGTACAATTATCAACGTGCAGGTGCGGAATTTGCAAAGTAAAAAATAAAAAGAAAAACACCTTTGATTTTTGTACAAAATTCAATAGTTTAAACAGCATCCGCCCGACCAATAAAATGGTCGGGCGGTTTTCGTTTGTTTTTTACTTATAATTTCGCATTTTGCCATTTTTGTACAAAATTCGACACAAATTCAAAAATTGTTTTTATTTTTGTACAAAAATACTTGATTTATGCAAAAATATAGTGTAGAATAATATCGAACTAAATAAAAGGAGACGGGTATGCAGAGAAAAACCGTGTTTTTATTGCATGACACCAAAGAATTTAACGACGAACTAACGAAAAAATTTGACGAGCAAGGAGAATTTGAAGTAGTGGGTACGGCAACGGACGGTGTAACTGCAATTTCGCTTATTAGCGAGCGCAAGCCCGACTTTCTTATTACTGGGTTGGTGTTGCCTGCTTACGATGGGTTGTCAGTAATTACAAAATTGCGCACCCTATCGTTAGGTGTAAAAATTATCGTGTTAAGTGCGCTTTCGAGTGAAGAAGTGATTGCAAGCGCAACTCAAGCGGGCGCAAACTATTTTATGGCTAAACCGTATAATTTTGGTTTACTTGTCGAAAGAATGAAATTTTATGAAAAGGAGAACAACGAACAAATGACAACGAGTGCATCTGTGTCTACACTACACAAGGTTAGCCTAGAAGAAAAAATCAGCAAGATTTTTATCAACGTGGGCATACCGCCACACATAAAGGGCTACGGATTTTTAAGAGAGGGTGTTAAAATGGCTGTTAATAATCCAGACGTTATCAACAACATTACAAAGCAACTTTACCCGCAAATAGGCGTAAAGTATAACACCACCGCAAGCAAGGTTGAGCGTGCTATTCGCCACGCTATCGAAGTTGCGTGGAATAGGGGAAGAATTGATAACATTAACTCTATTTTAGGCGTGCGCGCGTATATCGGCGCAGAAAAACCGACGAACGGCGAGTTTATAGCACTTGTCGCTGATAAAATGATTTTAGAAAAACAATAATATACAAAAAGGCTTTTTATAAAAGCCTTTTTTCTTGCTTTCTTTATCGATATTATGCTAAAATATAAGAAAAACAAAAGGACAACGAATATGAAAAAATATGGCGTAGACATTAAATGGCTTGCGGTAAGTTGTTTTGAAATGAAGTTTGGTGACGTTACGGTGGTGACAGACCCTTACATTACCGAATGCAAGGGGACCGACCTTGATTATACGGCTGTGGAAAAGTGCGATATTATTTGTCTTTCCCACGCTCATTTTGACCATATAACCGATATACCAAGACTAACTGAAAAATTTGAGAACGTTAAACTTTTGTGTGGCGAAAACACAATGTATCCTATTAGTGAGTGGCTTAATTTTAATCCAGCACTCATATATCCTATGTATCCGGATACAGAACTAGATTTTGGCGAAGTTAAAATTCGCGCCATTTACGGTAGACACGCAAACCAAGCGCACGCAACCGACAAGCCTGGAATTAACGACCAGGAAGAAAGAGTACGTACTAAATATCCGGAACTTGCCGACCCCCAAGTTGCCAAAATGCATAGATTGGGTAGTTTAGAATACCGCAACTACTTATTCACAATGCCAAATGGCACGAAAGTTTTATTCTTTGGTAACGACGCTTTGCCTGAACTTACTGAGATTTGCAAAAAGCATAAACCCGAAATTGCGATAATTCAGCGCGCGGGGGCGAAATTTGCAAAAGACAAGGCGGTGTTTGCTAAGGAAATAGGCTGTAAAGTTTATATCCCGCATCATCACGATTTTTTGGGAGTGGATAGTCCGGAAATATGCGAGAATCTTAAAAAGGCATATTTAGAAATTGTGCCGGACGGAGTGTTTATTACGCCAAAGCATGGCGAGTGGATAAATCTTTAACATAAAGATTTAATAAGGAGAATAAGATGAAAGAAAAATATGGCGTAGACATTAAATGGCTTGCGGTAACTTCGTTCGAAATGAAGTTTGGCGATACGACGGTTGTGTCCGACCCTTACATAACCGAATGCACGGGTACTGATATTGATTATACTGCTGTTGAAAATTGCGATATTATAACCCTTTCGCACGGGCATTACGACCACGTGACTGATATTCCAAGACTTATGGACAAGTTTGACCCAACCGTGATTTGCGGTTTGTTGACGGCAACCCCGCTTGCAAAGTGGCTCAATCGTATAGTTAGCAAGATTTACCCCGTTTGCCCGAATTTAGAATTAGATTTTAACGACGTTAAAATTAAAGCGCTTTTCGGCAGACATAGAATGCAGAATTTGGGCTTTAACGATATGACCGAAAAAATCGAGCAAAACCCGCTTTGCTTAAACGACCAAGGAATGAAAGATTTGCAAGGCGTTGGAAGTTTAGAGTATACTAACTTTTTATTTACCGCTAAAAACGGCACTAAAGTTCTTATTTGGGGTAGCAATCCTACCGTTGACCAAATCAATTTGTGCAAGGAATTAAAGCCCGATATTGCAATTTTACAGCGTTATACCCAACCTGAAAAATATATAGACCTTGCTCGTTTCGTTAAGGAGATAGGTTGTAAGGTTGTTATTCCACACCACCACGATTTCCAAAAAATTGACCCGCCCGAAGTT
>JAGCIP010000052.1 GCA_017648525.1 Clostridia bacterium | reverse complement strand
ATCTTGTTTTGCGGTTGCTTGTAGCGGAAAAGATAGCGGAGAAATAGACGATTTTACTAAAAGCACTAAAAGTATATATACTGTTTATGCGGATTACGTAGCAGAAAAAGGCGAAACGCCCTTAACTTACGAAGAGTGGCTTGAAAGTATTCGTGGTGAAAAAGGAGATAAGGGCGACGCTGGTGAAAAAGGTGATAAAGGCGACGCTGGCGTTGGAATTATAAATGCTTATTTTAACGATAAACTAGAGTTGATTTTAGTTTTAGATAATGGTGAAATAAATTGTGGTGCAGTTACTACTCAATTAAAAAAGACAACGAATAATTTTATAATAAAAATAAGTCGTTCTCAAAAAATAGTTAAAGAACTTGCAGATAAAATTTATGAAAAAATTGATAAAATAGATTTGGGTGCAGATGACACATTGGAACTAATGATAGAAAAGCGCAACGTTATTAACGAATATTTTGCCCTTAAAAATGAGATAGAAGAAATTTATAAAGCGTTAGCGGATGATGAACACTTTGATGAAATAAGTCAGGTAATGACGGCATATCAAGATTTGGAAAACACATTTATTACTGGGCTATTTCAACATATTAGGGAATTCTATGAAGAAAATACTAAAAAGAGCGAAATATTAACTCAAAAGATAAGCATATTGCTTTTACTAATGATGTAATAAGGGAACACAAACAAAAAAAGTCCTTAACCAAATCGGTTAAGGACTTTTAAATTATCAAGTCAAATTATTTGCATTCGTCTGCTTTGCCAGCACAACCAAGAACGTTGATAAGTTTGTGTCTAACGATTTCTTTAATGTTTGCACGAGCGGGTTTTAAGTATTCTCTGGGGTCGAACTTGTCGGGGTGTTCGTTGTAGAACTTTCTAACAGTACCAGTCATAGCAAGTCTTAAGTCAGAGTCGATATTGATTTTGCAAACTGAAAGTTCAGCAGCTTTTCTTAATTGTTCTTCAGGAACACCGATAGCATCAGGCATTTTACCGCCGTTTTCGTTTACCATCTTAACGTATTCTTGGGGAACAGAAGAAGAACCGTGTAATACAATCGGGAAACCTGGGAGTTTCTTTGAAACTTCTTCTAAGATGTCGAACCGGAGAGCCGGAGGAACGAGAATACCTTTTTCGTTTCTGGTGCATTGTTCGGGTTTGAATTTATATGCACCGTGTGAAGTACCGATAGCGATTGCTAAGCTGTCAACGCCTGTACGTGTAACGAATTCGATAACTTCTTCGGGTTTGGTGTAGCTTTCTGCGCCGTGTTCAACTTTAACGTCGTCTTCAATACCAGCCAAAGTACCAAGTTCACCTTCAACGGTGATGTATCTGCCACGAGCAGCAACGTCGTGAGCGTAGTCAACAACTTTCTTGGTAAGAGCGATATTTTCTTCAAAAGGAAGGTGACTTCCGTCAATCATAACAGAAGTGAAACCGCCGTCGATAACTGCTTTACAAGTTTCGAAGTCGGGGCCGTGGTCGAGGTGAAGAACGATAGGAATATCGGGGCATTCGATAACCGCAGCTTCTACGAGTTTAACGAGATAGGTGTGGTTAGCGTATGCTCTTGCGCCTTTACTAACTTGAAGGATTACGGGAGCTTTTTCTTCTTTACAAGCTTCGGTAATACCTTGAACGATTTCCATGTTGTTTACGTTAAATGCACCGATTGCATAGCCGTTTTTATAGGCTTGTTCGAACATTTTCTTTGAGTTTACTAATGCCATAGTTTGTTCCTCCAAAATATATAAATTATAATTTTTATTTAATTTTTACCGTCAAGTACGCATACGGTCAACATATATTATATATTGTTTTTGTCAAATAAGCAAATAAATTTCAATTTTAATTAAAAATACTTTATAAAAAAGACGTTAAGTAGTATAATATTTATGACATAACCAAAAAAAGGCAGGTTTTTATGCAAGATTTAAGAATAAACCAGTTAGCAAAAGGCTTAATCAACTATTCGTGCGAACTTAAAAAGGGCGAAAAAGTTTTAATAGAAGCAAAAGGCATAGACTATATGTTAGTTAATGCTTTGGTAAAAGAAGCGTACAAGGTCGGCGCTTATCCATTTGTTGAAATATACGATAACAGAGTAACCCGTGAACTTTTACTTGGTCAAAACGAAGAACAAGCAAAACTCAAAGCAAAATATGCGTCTTGCCGTATGCAAGAAATGGATGCCTATATCGGTATTCGTGGTGGGGAAAATAGCAACGAACTTGCAGACGTTCCCGAAAAGAATATGCAGATAGAAAGCGAGTTTTATTCTCACCCAGTTCACCACGAACTTCGTGTTAAAAAGACCAAGTGGGTGGTTTTGCGTTACCCAAATCAAGGTATGGCAGGGCAAGCGGGAACAAGTACGGATGCGTTTGAAGATTTCTACTTTAAGGTTTGCAATTTAGACTATTCAAAAATGGATAAGGCAATGGACGCACTTGCTAAAAGATTAGATAATGCCGATAAGGTTAGAATAATAGCAAAAGATACCGATATATCTTTTTCTATTAAAGGTATCGGTAGCAACAAGTGTTCAGGAAAAAGGAATATTCCCGACGGCGAGATTTACACAGCGCCCGTTAAGGACAGCGTAAACGGTGTCATAACTTACAACACCCCGTCCATAGAAAACGGATTTAAGTTTGAAAAAGTTTCACTAACCTTTAAGGACGGAAAAATAATAAAAGCAACCGCAAACGACACCGAAAAACTTAATGCGATATTAGACACGGACGAAGGTGCAAGATATATCGGCGAGTTTGCGTTGGGCGTAAACCCTTATATCGTTAAGCCTATGGGCGACATTTTGTTTGACGAAAAGATATCAGGCTCTATTCACTTTACGCCGGGTTGTTGTTACGACGATTGCTATAACGGTAACGTTTCCGCAATACATTGGGATTTAGTTCAAATTCAAACCAAGGAGTACGGCGGTGGCGAAATTTATTTTGACGGAGAACTAATTAGAAAGGACGGACTGTTTATTCCCGACGATTTAACACCTTTAAATCCTGAAAATTTAAAATAACGCTTAAAAAACGATTGACTTACGCATTTTTTCGGGCTATAATGTATAAGACGAAATTTGGAAAAATTTTTAGAAAAATCATATATGGAGGACATTATAATGTCAAAAGTAACAAAAGTTGCAATTAACGGATTCGGACGTATCGGTCGTCTTGCTTTCAGACAGATGTTCGGTGCAGAAGGCTATGAAGTCGTTGCTATTAACGACCTTACCAGCCCTGAAATGCTCGCTCATCTTCTTAAATATGACACCATGCAAAGTAACTACGTAGCACAAGGTCACACCGTTGAATCTACCGAAGATTCAATCATTGTTGACGGAAAGGAAATCAAAATTTCTAAGTGTGCTAACGCTGCTGAATGCCCCTGGGCTGCATACGACGTTGACGTTGTTTTAGAATGTACTGGTTTCTACACCAGCAAAGAAAAGGCTAACGCTCATATCGTAGCTGGCGCAAAGAAAGTTGTTATTTCTGCTCCTGCAGGCAACGACCTTCCCACTATCGTTTATAACGTAAACCACAAGACCTTAACTGCTGAAGACAAGATTATTTCTGCTGCATCTTGCACCACTAACTGTCTTGCTCCTATGGCTAAGGCTCTTAATGATTACGCTCCTATCCAAAGCGGTATCATGACCACCGTTCACGCTTACACCGGCGACCAAATGATTCTTGACGGACCCCAAAAGAAGGGCGACAAGAGACGTTCAAGAGCAGGTGCTATGAACATCGTTCCCAACTCTACCGGTGCTGCTAAAGCAATCGGCTTGGTTATCCCCGAACTCAACGGCAAACTTATCGGTGCTGCTCAACGTGTTCCCACCGCTACTGGTTCAACCACCATCCTTATCGCTGTAGTTAAGGGTAAGGACGTTACCAAAGACGGTATCAACGCTGCTATGAAAGCACAAGCTACTGAATCTTTTGGTTACAACACCGACGAAATCGTTTCTTCTGACGTTATCGGTATGAGATTTGGTTCACTCTTTGATGCTACTCAAACCATGGTTTCAAAGATTGACGAAGAAACTTATCAAGTACAAGTTGTTTCTTGGTACGACAACGAAAACTCTTACACCAGCCAAATGGTAAGAACTATCAAGTACTTCTCAGAAATCTAATTTTTAAGAAGTTATATACTTCGTAATACTTTGTCAAGTATCAAACCACCAACAGTTGCGTACAAAAAGTACGCGCCTGTCGGTGGTTTTTCACTTTCCTCGTCTTACTTGTATCTAACTCCTTAAAAAAGCACTTAAAACGAGAGCAAAACATCTCACTTGCAACTAACCGCTTAAAAAGCCAAAATTAAAAGCACCGTGTGAGCGGTGCTTTTTTTATATCGATTAGTAAAATGTTAGTTATTGCAGTTACAGTTATTGTTACCGAATAGTCCGCCTGCGCAACCCGTGGTGGTTATAAGGGCTAAAAGCAAAAATAATTGTGTGCTGTTTATCGTATTGTTATTCAAAAGTAAAAACAAAAGCGCAATTAAAACAATATTGTTGGAATTCATATTTACCTCCTTTTAACAAAATACGCCTTTTTTTTATTTTATGCGATAATTATTTTAAAGATTACTCTTTTATAATGTATGTACAAATATTTAGTGTAATAAAATCAAAAAAGGAGTGATTTTATGAGAGAAATTTTACTTGACAGAAGATTGCAAACAATGGTAAACGATTACGTGCCGAGTGGAGAAATTTTAGACGACTTGGTTTGCTTTTTCTCAATTTTTTCCGACTATACCAGACTTCGTATGATTTCTGCGCTTGCAATTAGTGAAATGTGTGTTAGCGATATTGCGGATTTACTTAAACTAAACCAAACAACCGTGTCCCACCAACTTCGTTTACTTAAAAACCTAAACGCCGTAACTACACGCAGGCAGGGCAAAGTTGTGTTTTATTCTCTCCGCAACGAAGTGCTTAACGACGTACTTTTAAAAGGAGTGGAATTTTTAGGCTATTAACTGCTTGTAAATTATAATAAAATCGGTTATAATTATAACCGTGGGGATTATAGAAGATAAATTAAAACATCTGCCCGAAAACCCTGGCGTTTACGTTATGTTAGATGCGGGCGGGCAAATAATATACGTTGGCAAGGCGAAAAACCTTAAAAACCGTGTTAGGCAATATTTTTTCAACACCGTTAAAACCGAAAAGGTTATGGCAATGGTTAAAAATATCGCCGACTTTTACTATATAATCACACCAAGCGAAATAGATGCGTTATCGCTTGAAAATAATTTGATAAAAAAGCATAAACCGAGATATAATATACTATTGAAGGACGATAAAACCTATCCCTACCTAAAAATAGACCTAAAAGACGCTTATCCCACCTTTTCTATCACGAGAAAAATCAAAAAAGACGGTGCTAGATATTTTGGACCGTATATGGGCGGGGTGTCCGTGCGGGCGGTGTTAGAAACGGTAAATCTAGTTTTCGGTTTGCGCCCTTGCGATAAAAAATTAAACCCCGAAAAGTGCTTAAAGCCCTGTCTTAACTATCATATTAAAAAATGCTTTGCTCCGTGCGCACTTTTGATAAGTAAAGAAGAATATCGTGAAAAGGTAATGCGTGCGGTAGATTTTTTAAGTGGTGATACTTCAGATACCGAAAAGTTTTTAAG
Organism: Clostridia bacterium; assembly: GCA_017648525.1. Taxonomy (GTDB): domain Bacteria; phylum Bacillota; class Clostridia; order Christensenellales; family Borkfalkiaceae; genus UBA1259. The sequence continues at coordinate 19,963 of JAGCIP010000052.1, read as the reverse complement.
AGAAAAAATGCTTTTGGCATCTGAGCGGGAAGAATTTGAACTTGCGCTTCGCTATAAAGAAAACCTTGAAGGGTTAGAAAAAATCAAACTTAAAAGAATAACCGCCTTAAATAAATTTTTAAATGCGGATATTCTTGCTTATCGTTCAAACGGAATATACGCAACCGTAAACGTGTTGTTCGTAAGAAACGGAAGAATGATGGGCGGAAAGAACTTTTCTTTTGAAAGTGCAACTTTTACCGACGGCGAAGCCTTGTCTGAATTTATTTTGAGATATTATATAAAGGACACGGAAATTCCCGACGAAATTATAAGCGGACAAGAAATTTTAGATGCCGACATCTTGTCTAAATATATAAAAGAACAAACGGGTAAATCGGTTAGTGTTTTATCGGTAAAGCAAGGGGTTAGAAAACAACTTGCAGATATGGCGGGGGTAAATGCGGAAGAACATTTAGAAACCGCCGTGGATAAAATAAAACATAAAAACGATATGACTATTACCGCTTGCAAAACCTTGCAAGAAAAACTGCGCTTAAAAAATTACCCAAGGCGTATGGAATGTTATGATATCTCTAACATTAGCGGGGTGGACAAGGTTGGCAGTATGGTGGTGTTTATAGACGGCGAGCCCGATTTTGATTCTTACCGTAGATTTAAGATAAAGACGGTGGAAGGGGCGGACGATTATAAAAGCCATCAAGAAATGATGGAAAGACGGCTTGAACGGTTGATAACTTCTCCCGAAAAATTCCCAAAACCCGATTTGGTTATTATTGACGGCGGGAAAGGTCAACTTTCTTCGGTCAAAGAGATTTTTGATAAAAAAGGCGTTACCGATATAGACCTAATTGCACTTGCCGAAAGAGAAGAAGAGATTTTCACCGTGGGAAATTCTGTTCCCGTTATATTAGAACGCAGAGATTATTGTCTTAAAATGTTGCAAAGAATTCGTGACGAGGCGCACAGATTTGCCATCACTTATCATAGAACTTTGCGTGGAAAGCGTGCTTTATCTTCGGTTTTAGACGGGGTTGCTGGGTTAGGCAAAGAAAAAAAGCGTGCGCTTATTGAAAAGTTTAAGGATTTAAGCGGTATTATATCTGCTAGCGTAGAGCAAATCAAACAAGTCAACGGTATAGGCGACAAAATAGCCAAAAACCTTATTGAAGTTTTAACTAAGGAAGGACTTAAATGAAATACAAATTATTTGTGAGTGATTTTGACGGCACCTTAGGGGTTAACGACCATATAGAGCCGGAAGTTGTTCAAGCGATAAAAGAATACACCGAAAAGGGCGGAATTTTCGTTATAGTTACGGGTAGAATGCACTCTATGATAGTGCCTATTTGCCATAAATACGGATTAAAAGGTTTAATCGTTTCCTATCAAGGCTCTGTTATTCGAGATATTGAAAGTGGAGAAATTTTAGTAAATGGTGGTATTGATTATCCGTTAGCAATGCAAATAACCAAAGAATTGTTGGTTGAAGACGGTGTTAGAATCGTTGCAGATATGGACGAGATTATGTACTGCGAAAACCTTTCCTTATACACCAAATACCATAAAGACTTTGCAGAGATAAAAATCGTGGACGACTTGTGTGCGGAAATACAAAAGATAGGTCACGTAGTATCAAAGGTGGTGGCGGCGGGTGACCCCGAGATAATTCAAAAATTGACCCAAAAATATTCTAAAAAGTACGCAGGTAAACTTATTTGTAACGGCGGGGCGGACGTTTTGATGGAAGTTGTAAGCCCTAAATATTCAAAGGGTAATGCGGTTAAGTTTTTGTCTAGTTATTATGGAATACCGTTTGACCAAATAATAGCGGTAGGAGATAGCACTAACGACATAGAATTAGTTAACGGAACTTGGCACGGAGTTGCCGTGGGTAACGCAAAAGAAGAACTTAAACAAGTCGCTGATGAAATTACCGTGCCGTTTAAGGAAAATCCCGTAAAAGTTTTATTAGAAAAATACTGTTTATAATACATAAGAAAGGTGAGTTATGACCGAGAAAGACGTTAATAAATTTTTAGAACAAATCTTTGAAAACGGAGTAAAAAGGACGGAAAACGTAGACAAAAGCGAAAAAACTTTACCCGTAATTGCGCTTCGTGGAAAGGTTTTATTTCCCAACACTTTTTTAAATTTTGACGTAGGCAGGGAAATCTCTTTAACTGCGATTGACGTTGCGGTAAAAAGCGGGTCTGAACTGTTTATTTGTGCGCAAAAAAATTCCGCAGTGGAAACGCCAAAGATTAGCGACGTTTTCAAAGTGGGCGTAGTAGCGAAAATTAAGCAAGTTATTAGAATACAAAACGGAAACACTACCAAAGTTAGCGTGGAAGCGTTGTATCGTGCGGGCGTCAAAGAAATTACCGAAGAAAAGCATAAAAACGGCAAGAAATATTTTTCTGCAACCGTTAACGAAAGAGTTTATACTCCCGTTGTAGACCCGATTGAAACTGAAGCATATTTAAGAGTGGCAAAAAATGCTTTTTACGAATACGCAAGGTTAAATAAAAACATTTCAAAAGAAATGAGCGACGCAGTTGGTAAACTTAAAGACCCCAACGAGTTTATTGATAACGCCTTGTCCGTCGTTCCGTTTAAGGAAACGGTGGTGCAAGCCATTTTAGAGATAGACGACACCGTGCAAAGGGTAGCGGAATTTAAGAAATTGTTCGAGCATGAGTTGGAAATTACACGCATTGAGAAGAAAATAAGCGAAAAAGTGCGTGGAAATATTGATAAAAGCCAAAAGGAGTTTTATTTAAGAGAACAACTCCGTGCAATTCATTCTGAACTTGGCGAAGACCCTGAAGAAGGCGACCAGTTAAGAGAGCAAATTTTGGCAAAGAACCTACCAAAAGAAATTGAAGAAAAAGCGCTTAAAGAAATATCAAGGCTAGATAAAATAAATCCGTCTTCCCCCGATTATTCTATAATTTTAAACTATTTAGACTGGATTAAAGACTTGCCTTTCGGCGAGTTTACAGTTGACACGGACGACCTTAAAAACGCTAAGGAAATTTTAGATAAAGACCATTTTGGTTTAGAAAAAGTAAAACAAAGAATTGTTGAATATTTGGCTGTTTTGCAACTAACCAAAGAAATTAAAGGGCCTATACTTTGTTTTGTTGGGCCTCCCGGGGTTGGTAAAACTTCGGTTGCAACGAGTATAGCACGTGCGCTTAATAGAAAGTTCGTGCGCATGAGTTTAGGCGGGGTGAAAGACGAAGCGGAAATTCGTGGACATAGAAAGACTTACGTTGGAGCAATGCCGGGTAGAATTATTTTTGGGCTTAAAAATGCAGGCTCAATGAACCCCGTGTTCTTGTTGGACGAAATAGATAAACTTTCATCTGATATTCACGGCGACCCTGCAAGCGCATTGCTTGAAGTGTTAGACCCCGAACAAAACACCACTTTTAGAGATAGATATTTAGAAGTGCCGTTCGATTTATCTAAAGTTATGTTCATAACGACGGCAAACACGGTTGATAGTATTCCTCAACCATTGTTAGACCGTATGGAAATTATAGAACTTACGGGCTACACCAACGAAGAAAAATTGCAGATTGCAAAGAGATATTTGTTGCCAAAGCAATTAAAACTTAACGGTGTTAAACAAAGCAAAATTGAAATAAGCGACGACGCTTTAATGGAAATAATCTGCGGTTACACTATGGAAGCGGGTGTTAGAAATCTTGATAGAGAGATTGCAAACGTGGTTAGAAAGGTCGCTACCAAAGTGGCTGAAAACCCAAGATTAAGAAAACAAAGCATAACCGCTAAAAAAGTCGGTGAGTATTTAGGCATCAGAAAGCATCAAAGGGACGCTACTTTAGAAAAAGACGAAATAGGTGCTTGCACGGGGCTTGCGTGGACTAGCGTTGGCGGAACGACCTTGACCATAGAAGTTGGGTTAATGAAAGGCAAAGGCGAAATTTTATTGACGGGAAAACTTGGCGACGTTATGAAAGAGTCTGCAAGGGCTGCTATAAGTTATATTAGGGCGAACGCTGGTAAGTACGATATAGACGAAACGCTATTTGAAAAATATGATATTCACGTGCACGTTCCAGAGGGCGCAACCCCGAAAGACGGACCAAGCGCAGGTATAACTATGGCGACGGCAATACTTTCGGCTCTTATTAAAAAGCCGGTTAAAAAGAGCGTTGCTATGACGGGCGAAATAACCTTGCGTGGTAAAGTGTTGCCGATAGGCGGGCTTAAAGAAAAGGCGCTTGCAGCGTATCGTCAAGGCATAAAGCAAGTGATTATTCCGTTAGATAACAAAAAAGATTTGGCGGATATTCCACAAGAAATACGAAAGGAGATAAATTTTATTACGGCGACGGACGTTGAAAAGGTGTTTGAACACGCAATAAAATTTTAGTTAAAATTATGAAAATAAAGGACGCAACCTTTATAACTAGCGTTGCTAGTGCGGACAAGTTTTATAAAACGGACAAACCGATAATAGCGGTTGCCGGCAAATCAAACGTAGGTAAAAGTTCGCTTATAAATATGCTTGCAAACAAGAAAAAACTTGCAAAAACTTCGGTAACACCGGGTAGAACACGACTTATAAACTATTTTGATTTTGGTGAATTCGTGCTTGCCGACCTGCCGGGCTATGGTTTTGCAAAGGTTAGCAAGGAAGAAAAGAAAAAGTGGGGGGAACTTTTAGAAAGTTTTTTAGCCACTCAAAAGATAAAACTCTTGCTTTCTTTGGTTGATATTAGGCACGACCCCACGGCGGACGACAAGATGATGGTCAACTATCTTTATCATTATGCCGTACCGTTTGCTTTGGTGGCTACCAAGGCTGATAAACTTGGTAAAACCAAGATTAAGCCGAGAGTAAAAGAGATTGCCACCGAATTAAGAGTGGGCGTTATGGATATTACCGCTACTTCGGCTGAAAACGGGTTTGGCAAAGAGCAAGTTTTAAGCATTATTGAAAGTGCAATCGCCGTAAACAACGAGAAAGAAACAGAAGAAGAATAGGAAAGTGTTATGGAGTGGTATTTTATAGTTTTAATAATAGTATTATCTCTAATAGCGTTTTTCTTTTTGACTTCTCTCGCTTGTTTTTTAATGACCTTTTACGCAAGAAAAAGAAAGCCGTTAAAGGAAAACGAATTTCGCTTAATTAAAGGTAAGGTGTATGAAGAATACCACCCAGAAATGCTTAACTGGATGAAAAAAAATCGTGCACGAGAAAAGGTCGAGATGTGTATACGCTCTTACGACGGACTTAAACTTTACGCCGAGTATTACGAGTGTAAAAAGGGTGCGCCTGTGGAAATTCTTTTTAACGGATATCGTGGCGAGCCAGAGCGGGATATGAGCGGTGCGGTGGAAAGATGTTTTTCTATCGGGCATAACGTTATTCTAGTTTGTCAAAGGGCGTGTGGAAAGAGTGACGGACACGTAATCACCTTTGGCATAAGGGAGTGTAAAGACTGTCTTTCGTGGATAGACCATGCAATCAAAGTGTTTGGAAAGGACGTTAAACTCATTATAGGCGGAGTGTCAATGGGTGGCTCAACTGCGCTTATGGCGGGGGCGGAAAACCTACCCGACAACGTTAAATACATAATTTGTGACTGTGGTTTTTCTTCGGCTAAAAACGTGATAAAAAAAGTTATAAAGCAAATTCATTTGCCCGCAAATTTCTTTTATCCCTTTATAAAGTTTGGGGCAAAGGTTTTCGGCAGGTTTAATTTAGAAGAAAATTCTCCGCTAATTGCTGTTGAAAAAATAAAACGTCCGATAATTTTTTTCCACGGTGATGCAGATGACTTCGTGCCTTTTTATATGGCGGAAGAGTTGTACGAAAAATGTAGTGCGCCAAAGAAATTTTTGGCGGTTAAAGGAGCGGGGCACGGCTTGGCTTTTCCCAAGGCTAAACAAGAATATTTAGACGCTCTTTTAGAATTTGAAAAAGAAAATAACGTTTGGTAAAAGAAAAGCCCGCTACTATCAAGTAGCGGGCTTTAAGTTAAGTCTTTTTATTTAATCGTTAAAATTTAAATATTAAAGTTTAACGGTTGCTTTGCCGTCTTCGTAAATAATTCTATCGCCTTCGGCAAAGATTGCGTCACAATAATCTAAGAACTCTTTTTTGCTCTTAAATCTTGGCTCAAAGTTAGCAATTATTTCTTTTGCTCGTTTAGCGTCGTCTTTAAGCAAGAGAGAAAGCATTACAAGTTGTACTTTTGCGCTACCAACGCAGGCCTTCATCGGGTCAACCAAATAGTAGTCGCTACCGTGGCTAGTGCCTTGTGCGCCTGGTGCGTTCGGGTGAATAGTCGGCATTATGCAAGAAAGGTCGCCCATATCCGTACTTCCGCCACTGTAAACTTCTCTATGTACATAACCGTATTCAGGCACACCGATAGAGCAGGCTTCTTGATATGCCTTAATCATATCGGGGCTATTAACTAGGGGTGCGTATCCAGGAATATCAACTAATTCTACGTTGCAATTTATTGACATTGCGCCACCGATAAGCGCTTGATTTATGCGTTTATTTGCTTCTAAAATGCTTTCAAAAGTTTTACCACGCACGTAACTTTCGGCTGTTACTGTTTCGGGTATAGCGTTTACCATTGCACCACCGCTAGTGATGATAGGGTGGAAACGAATTTGGTCTGCGTCCTTAAAGGTTTCTCTTAAAGCGTTGCAAGCGTTAATACCGCAAGTTGCAGCGTAAAGTGCGTTCTTACCGTTCCAAGGACTTCCGCCTGCGTGTGAAGCAACTCCCTTAAATATAATCTTTTTGGCGATACAACCGTTTGCGCCGAGAGAAGAAGCAAAGGTTTCTCCTACGGAAGTATGTACCATAAACGCCAAATCAACGTCGTCAAAATATCCACGATACAAGAATTCACTCTTACCGCCCATATACTTAATAACGCCTTTTTTACGGAGTTCGTTTCTAAATTCAATTTCTAAAAGTTCTTCTGCGGGAACAGAACATAATTTAATTTTACCAGAAAGACCGTCTAAAACGCCCGGTTCTTTAAGTGCTGCGGCGATACCGATAAGAGCGGCGCTTTGTGCGTGGTGACCGCAAGAGTGTACCGCCCCCGTTTTTGGGTTGCACTCTTTATGGCCGAAACAAATTATAGAGTCAAGTTCGGCAAGAATAAGCAAAGTTGGTCCGGGTCTACCCGTATCAATCACCGTGTAAAAGCCGGGGATATCGCCCGCTTGCACTAAATCATAACCTAATTCAGTAAACTTTTCAGTCATATATTTAGCGGTTTCATATTCCTTGTAGCCCGTTTCGGGGTGAGCCCAAAGCCATCTTTCGGATTTCAAGATAAGGTCGGTGTGTTTTTCTACCGCTTTAATCAATTTTTCCATGCTCAAATTCTCCGTTTTTTATTTAATTATATAACTTTATTTTTAAAATATCAAACGAAAAGTGATTGTTTGAGTCAAGTTTTATATAAATTTATAAATTAGATTGACAATAAAATTCGTAAGTGATATAATACCTTTGTAAACAAAAACGACGGAGGATACTTGTTATGAAACATATTGAAACTATTGAAACTCGTAATCTTTGTGAAAGTGCTAAAAACGGCGGTTGCGGTGAATGTCAAACTTCTTGTCAATCTGCTTGTAAGACCAGTTGTGGTATAGCAAATCAACAATGCGAAAACACTAATACGAGCGAAGAAAGCAAGTAAGAAAATGCCACCCTTCGGGTGGCTTTTTTATTGATAAAGGTTAGATATGGTACATCAATATAAACTCGGGGAATATAATATAGTGCTCGATTCTTGTTCGGGCTCGGTTCACGCCGTTGACCAAATTGCGTTTGACGTGATTGCCGATTTTGAAAATCTTTCTAAGGAAGAATTAGTAAATAAACTATTAGAAAAACACGGCGAGCAAAATATAGAAAAAAGCGAGATAGAAGAGTGTTACGAACAAGTTGCCTTTTTACAAAAAAACGGCAAACTTTTCGCACGTGATACTTTTGAGGGTATGGCTGGGAAACTTAAAGAAAAGACTTCCGGCGTAGTTAAAGCACTCTGCTTACACGTTGCGCATACTTGCAACTTGAACTGCTCGTATTGCTTTGCAAGTCAAGGCAAATATCACGGTGACCGTGCGATTATGAGTTTTGAAGTAGGTAAGCGTGCGCTTGATTTTTTGGTTGAAAATTCAGGCAAAAGAAGAAATCTTGAAGTTGACTTTTTTGGTGGCGAGCCGTTGATGAATTTTGACGTGGTTAAAAAACTCGTTGCATACGCTCGCAGTATTGAAAAGGAAAAAAACAAGAATTTCCGTTTCACCTTAACCACTAACGGCGTTTTGATTGACGACGACGTGATTGAATTTGCTAATAAAGAGTGCGCCAACGTCGTTTTAAGTTTAGACGGCAGGCGTGAAATTCACGATAAGTTTAGAGTTGATTATAACGGCAAGGGTAGTTTTGACAAAATCGTTCCTAAATTCCAAAAATTAGTAAAGGCTAGGGACGGAAAAAATTACTATATGCGTGGAACTTTTACTCACGCTAACCCCGACTTTTTAGAAGATATAAAAGTTATGCTCGATTTAGGGTTTAACGAACTTTCTATGGAGCCTGTGGTCTGTGCGGAAAGCGACCCGTCTAAGCTTGATGAAAAAGATATAGAAATCGTAAAAAAACAATATGAAGATTTAGCCTTTTTGATGATGGAAAAAGATGAACAAGGAAAGCCGTTCACATTCTATCACTATATGATAGATTTAACGGGTGGACCTTGCATTTATAAACGCATTTCAGGTTGCGGGTCGGGTACTGAATATATGGCGGTAACACCTTGGGGCGACCTTTATCCTTGTCATCAATTCGTTGGCGAAGAAAAATATAAACTTGGCGACGTTTATAACGGAGTAACTAATACGGACGCTCAAAAAGAATTTGCCGATTGCAACGTTTACGCAAGAGAAGATTGCAAAGACTGTTGGGCAAAACTTTACTGTTCGGGTGGGTGTGCGGCTAACGCTTATCACGCTACAGGCTCGGTTAAAGGCGTTTATAAAACGGGCTGTGAACTATTCAAAAAGCGTATGGAATGCGCTATTATGCTTGCCGTTCACAGGTCGCTTAAAGGCGGTAAATAATGGACACCCCGATTTTTGATTTTATTCAAAAATATTCCAAATCAGGCGTGTTGCGTATGCACATGCCGGGGCATAAAGGGGCTGGGCTTTTAGGCATTGAAAACCTTGATATTACCGAAGTTGACGGTGCAGACAGTTTATATCACGCCGACGGAATTATACGAAAAAGCGAGAAAAACGCAAGCGAAATTTTCGGCTCAAACACCTATTACTCTACCGAAGGTGCGTCTTTATGCATAAGGGTAATAGTTTATTTATTAACCGATTATGCGGTAAAAAACGGTAAAACCCCTTTGATTTATGCGGGGCGTAACGCACATAAATCGTTTATCAATGCTTGCGCTATGTCAGGAACGAGCGTGGAGTGGCTATACGGTGAAAACGACGGTTATCTCGGTTGTAATTTAAGTGCGGAGCAAGTGGACTTAAAACTTTCAAATGCTGATGCATTACCCGTAGCCGTGTATTTAACTTCGCCAGATTATTTGGGAAACACGGTAGATATTGAAAAAATAGCCAAAGTGTGCAAAAAACACGGCGTTTTGCTTGCGGTTGACAACGCTCACGGCGGATATTTAAAATTTTTAGAAAAATCTTTGCACCCCATTGATTTAGGCGCTGACGTATGTTGCGATTCTGCACATAAAACTTTGTCGGCATTGACGGGTAGCGCTTATTTGCACTTGGCAAAAGGTTTGGCTGAAGAAAAACTTGTTAAATCAGCGTTTTCATTATTTGGCTCGACAAGTCCGTCTTATTTAACTTTGGCGTCGTTAGATTTGCTTAATAAAGAATTAGCCGGCGATTTTCCTGCGAAGTTAAGAAAATTTTGCCAAGCGGTAGAAGTGGTTAAACAGGGTCTAAAAGATATAGGGTATCATCTTTTAGGCGACGAACCGTTAAAGATTACTATCGATTGCAAAGATTACGGATACTATGGTAATATTTTAGCGCAAATTTTAAGAAAAAAGGGTATAGAGTGTGAGTTTTGTGACCCCGATTTCGTCGTTTTAATGGTTTCGGTTAACACGGGAAAAGCGGGCTTAATAAAGTTGATTGAAACCTTGTCACTTTTACCTAAAAAGCGCAAAATATACGAAACCCCGCCTAAACTAATGAAACCTGTTAAGGTTATGGAAATTCGTGATGCGGTGTTTGCAAGAAAGAAAATCGTGAAAGTTGAAGATGCGCTAAACAAAGTTCTTGCGCTTGACAGCGTTTCTTGTCCGCCCGCCGTGCCTATCGTAGTTTGCGGGGAAAAGATAGATAAAAACGCTATTGATTGTTTTAAGTATTACGGCATAGAAGAAGTTACGGTTGTCGACTAATTTGGTTGTTGACACAAAGTTTAGTTTGTGATAGAATAACGTTGTTAATTTATTTAGGTATAGAATTTTAAAATTATGATTTATCAAAACGTATTAGAAGCAATCGGGCATACTCCGATTATTAAATTAAATAAAATGAAAGAAAAAGGCTGTGCCGATATTTTAGTTAAGTTTGAAGGACTTAACGTCGGCGGGTCTATTAAAACTCGCACGGCATTTAATATGATTACTGATGCAGAGCAAAAAGGTCTTATAAATAAAGACACCATAATCGTTGAGCCAACTAGCGGAAATCAAGGCATAGGGTTAGCGCTCGTCGGTGCAGTTAAAGGCTATAAGACGGTTATTATTATGCCCGATTCGGTTAGTGAAGAAAGGAGAAAACTCGTTCGCCATTATGGGGCGGAAGTTATACTTATGCACGACGACGGGAATATAGGCGACTGTATTGACAGGTGTTTAAAAACGGCGCTTAAAATGGCGGAAGAAAACCCCAACGTTTTCGTTCCGCAACAGTTTGAAAACCCCGCAAACCCTATGATGCACCGTCACCATACGGGATTAGAAATTTTAGAGCAAGTTGCAGGACCTATTCACGGTTTTTGTTCGGGAATAGGAACGGGCGGAACTATTACGGGTATAGGCGAAGTGCTAAAAGCCCAAAACCCCGATATTAAAATTTGGGCGGTTGAGCCTGAAAACGCCGCTATTTTGGCGGGCGGAACGATAGGCACGCATATTCAAATGGGAATAGGCGACGGGCTTATTCCACCCGTACTTAACTGTAATATTTTTGAAAAGGTTTGCATAATAAGTGACGAAGAAGCGCTTGCAACTTCTCGTGATTTAGCAAGGCTTGAAGGTATAATGTGTGGCATTTCTTCTGGAACTAACGTTGCCGCCGCAAAGAAACTCGCAAGAGAACTTGGCGAAGGCAAGACGGTAGTTACCGTTTTACCCGACACGGCGGAAAGATATTTCTCCACCCCGCTTTTCGATGGCGAATAACGTTAAAATATGTAATAAATTTTCATTTAAGCCTTGTTAGTGTTTGACAAGGCTTTAAAAATTTGTTATACTATGAACAACTTTTCGATGATGTTATCGGGATTGAAAAAAACCGATAGCGGAGAAATTCCGGAGAATCTCTTTTTTAAGAGTGCCGAAGGTGCAAGGGGCAACCCGAATCTCTCAGGCAAAAGGACGGAACGCAAAATTTTTTATTGTGTTTATACTTATTCTTTGGAATTACTCTCGTGAAGAGTAATTCTTTTTTTTATTTAAGGAGTACACTATGGATAAGTTTTTACTATGGTTGGAAAACGCCGTAAACACGGCTAACACCTATCTTGCTGATTACATTTTGGTAATATTACTAATCGGCGTTGGATTGTTCTTTACAATTCGCACGCGGTTTGCTCAAGTTCGTTATTTTGGGCAAGGGTTAAAGAACGTGTTCGGCGGGATAAAATTTAACGGCGGAAAGCAAAAGTCAGGTATGAGTTCGTTCCAAGCCTTTGCAACGGCGGTAGCGGCACAAGTCGGCACGGGTAATATCGTGGGGGCATGTGGCGCAATTTTGGCTGGTGGCCCCGGTGCGATTTTTTGGATGTGGGTTATTGCTTTTTTAGGTATGGCAACCATTTATGCGGAAGCGGTTTTAGCGCAAAAGACCAAAAAGGTAAATGAAGACGGTAGTGTTTCGGGTGGTCCTGTGTATTACATAAGAACGGCCTTTAAGGGCAAGTTCGGTAAATTTTTAGCAGGGTTCTTTGCCGTTGCCGCAATAATTTGCCTTGGGTTTGTAGGTGCAATGGTGCAATCCAACTCAATAAGTTCTGCAGTCGCAAGCGCAGGTGGATACGATTATACTAAATGGGGATGGATTGTTGGCGTAATAATTGCGCTCTTAACGGCAATAATCATTATCGGCGGAGTTAAAAGAATTGCGTCAGTTACTGAAAAAATAGTACCTATTATGGCAATTATCTATATTCTCGGCGGACTTATCATATTGTGCGTAAATATTACGGCGTTACCCATGGCGTTTTGGTTTATAATTAAGTATGCGTTTACTCCGCAAGCAATAATCGGCGGGGGCGTTGGTGTGGCGCTCAAAAAAGCAATCAGTATGGGTGCAAAACGTGGTCTATTTTCTAACGAAGCAGGTATGGGTTCAACTCCGCATGCACACGCACAAGCAAACGTTAAAACCCCGCATGAACAAGGTACGGTTGCAATAGTTAGCGTTTTCTTAGATACTTTTGTAGTACTCACAATGACTGCTCTTATCGTTATCACTTCGCTGTACGTTAAAAATCCTGAAATGTTAAAGGATGCAAGGTCAAACACAATGGTACAAGTAGCAATTTCAACTTTATTTAACAATCCGTCAATCGGCACGATTGTTGGAGCAGTATTCGTTGCAGTATGTTTGTCTTTCTTTGCTTTCTCAACAATCGTAAGTTGGAATTTGTTCGGTAGGGTAAACTTCGAATATCTCTTTGGCAAAAAGTCGTCTATAATTTATTCGATAATTGCAGTTGTATTCGTGTTGTTGGGTTCACTTCTTTCAAACGACCTAGTTTGGGCGTTTAACGACTTCTTTAACTACCTAATGGTTATCCCCAACGTAATCGCATTGATTGCGCTATCGGGTATGGTTGTAAATGAACTAAAAGAAAACGGTAAAAAATCTATTGAAAAAACGCCCAACCAAGCACTTTATCAAGAAGAAAATAAATAAAAAAATAAAACAATAAAAGCGAGTGTGAAGTCGCTTTCGTAATAGAAAACCAAGTGAAAAAATTTGTAAAACTCAACTTATCTAAAGTTGAGTTTTCTTTTTTTTATAAAATTGCTTGATAAACACCTTTATATTTGTTATAATAAACTTGCTAAACAAAACTAAATGTACAGGGCGAAGTGTCTTTATTTTTAGGGCGCTTTATATCATTTTTCACAATTACTTTTTGAATTTTACAAAATGCAGATTCTACTAAGTGATTGTGTAAGGTAAAACTTCGCTCATTTATGTTTTGTTTAGCGACTGTCGGGGTCTGTGTTTTTGTGCGCTTACTTCGGTAGGCGCGCTTTTTATTTTTTGGAGGTTATATATATGAAAAAACTATTAACTCTTTTATTATCTGTATTTTTGTTGTTTTCTTGCGGTGTCGTTTTATCTGCCTGTGGTGGCGGAAATAATTGTTCGCATAATTTTACAAGCGAATGGTTTACAGATGCTACCCATCATTGGCAACAATGTAGCATTTGTGGAGAACAAGGCTTAAAGGCAGAACACGATTACGTTCAAGAAAACGCAATTAACGAATATTTAAAAACTTCTGCAACTACTACGTCAAAAGCCACTTATTATAAATCTTGTGTATGCGGTGTTAAAGGGGAAGATACTTTTGAAAGTGGTAAAATTTTAGGAGAAGTTAAAAATCTTGCAATGTCTTCGACGGAAATTATATATGGCGATAATTATTCAGTTAATTGCGACAATGATGAGAACGTTACAATAGAGTATAAGTATAGTTGGGATATTGATGAAGGTTATTCTGCTGAAAAACCTACGAGAGCAGGCACGTACGTTGCAAGAGTTACAACGGCAGAAACTGAAACACATACGAGTGTAGTAGAAACTATAAGCTTTGAAATCAAGCCGAAAAAATTGCAAAACGTTCATAAAGAACTTGTTTACAATTCATTTGAGTATCGTGAAGTTTTACTTGATGATATTGAAAGTGGATTATTTATACGTTTACAATTTGCGTCTAAAAATGCAGGTGCAGATTTAATTAGTGCCGAGATTAGACAAATTGTTGGAGAAAATGGACTAGAAGACGTTTGTTCGAATTACGAACTTGTATTAGAAGGACAAAATGCTTGTACGTTTGAAGTTGTGCAAAAAGAAATTGAAGTTAATTGGATTGCCCCTTGGAGTTTGGCTTTTAAAAATGATGGATATGACTTTGAGCCGAGCGTTCAATTTAACGGTCTTGAAATCAACGATTGGTGTGAAGGGGTAATTGAATTGAATTCAGGAGACAACTACTGGTATGACAGTACGTTCACTTTCAAAATAATCGGGCTAACGGGGGATGATGCAAACAATTACAAATTACCAACGCAAAATCTAATCAGTCCTCAATATACAATTACTTGTGATGGAGAAACTAGTGTTCATCAACAAATATCGTTGCAAGGAATAAAGGGAAATGATAATGGTGGTGTCGATTCTCAAAATACTCATATCATAAAATTTCATTTAGAAAATGGCGGAGAGTTTAAGTTTAAGCAAATTTTACAAACTCAAGGTGCAGTCTATAGTATTCGTATATTAAAAAAGGGTATTAAAGGGGATGACGGTTTTGTTAGAAGCGTTCAAATCGTAACCGGACACGAAGCAACTGGTGAGTATAGTGAAACTTTTACCTTGCAAGCGGGTGACTATTACTTGGAAATTGTGAAATTTGACACTGAAACAATTTCAGGAACTGATATCGTATCTATTTATTATAGTTATGAAAGTTAATTTTTCATTTTATGAGATGACAATAAAATAGTTTATAACAAAAATATAGCCCACTATATTACGCAATCAATGCGAAACATAGTGGGCTTTTCTTGTTTGAAAAAGATTAAAGTTTTAGCCTTGTAGTTAAACGTTGTATTACTTAAAACTTAATTATTACAATTTTAACCAAGTGAAAGTTCAACTCCGTTATCTTCTAACACGGAAAACATTAAATAGAACGGGCCCTTAAATTTTTTGTTAACTTGAACGACAATAGGAACGTCGATATCATCTGAAGAGCAATTAAGAACTTCCCCTTCACCAGAAAAAAACGCAATCATGCCTTTTTTGAAAAGTTTAGGTTCGTCCATTAAGACGTGGTGTATTTCGTCAAGGTCAATAGAAAATTCGTCGTCAGGGGTTATGTAGGTAATACCGTTATCTTTAGAAAAGACCAAGGCAGTTTGCATATCTTTGTCGTAAATACCTATTTCATCAACTTCTAAATTCCATTTTAATTGTGACATATTTTATCTCCTTATCAATCTAAATATGTTTATATTTTACAAGACAAAAGCCGTAATGTCAAGCGGTTAAGAAAAATAACGCCAGATTACCGTTTTGGGTTGTTAATTATTTAACGCAGATGCAAACCTAAACAATTTGTTTAGGTTTTTTTGAGAATATTCTACTTCGGCAGAATAAGCCCTAACTATATCGCAAATCAGTATAAATTCGTCTTTATTTGTATATTCATTTTCAAATATACTCTTGATTATAAGCCACGTGCATATTATTGCAATCGTTCTTTCCCTTGCCGACATAACGTCGTCTGCGTCGGGTAAATGTCTATAAATAGAGTTTACAAAAAATTGTTCAAAGTAAAGTGAAAGGATAGTTGGGTTTTTTAGCGTAAAGTCGCTTTTCTTTAAGGCTTTTAAGCGGATAGTCCAACCCTTATCAAGCCGTTCTAAATTAAAAAAGCACTTTAAGATTTTGCTAAAATCTTTTTCACAAATATTTGCGTTGCATAGCGATAAAAGGCTTTTTATTCTATCGTCAATGCTTAAATTTCTATCCTGAACAATTTTGAGCGCACTTGTTCTAAATTCTAAAAGACATTGTTCAAGAAAAGTCGGTTTTTCATTTCCGCCGTCGTCGTCAATAGGCAAAAGTTCCATTTTGTTTTGATAAGACAGTATAATTTTAGTCGCTTGCTCGCAAGAAAAACCTAATCCCGTTTCTGTTTGGTGGCTAAAAAAACTTCTAAATCTCGGGTGGTCACGACAAACTTGGCACAAACTTTCTTCCCCAAAATTCGTTATAATATCACAAAGCCCGTTTTGGTTAAGAAAGGCGCACCTTTTCAATTTATCAGTTTTAAATTTAGATTTCTTAAAGTTCACGCCCCTTTTAAGGGTCTGGCTAAAAGGGGAATGGTCGTTAAGGTAGTTATTTAAACTATCCTTATCGATAAGCATTTCCCAGCCTGCGCAACAAGTATGCTTACACTTATCGGCTATACACTTAAATTCAGGGTAATAACTTAATACATATTGTTTCATAATTCAACACGCAAAACTATAATATAGCAACGAGTTAAACGTTGTCGGTTGTTTTGTATAGATATAAGCCGTAAACGTTTAAGTTAGAAACGTTGTTCGTTTCATTACTTAAATCAATAAGTTCACCGTTAGTTAAGTTTTTCCAATCATTTGCGCTATTTGTTGAGCGCCAACCTAAAGGACTTTCAAAACGCAAGGACGTCATTGAAGTTTCTAATCTAAATGCGCCTTGCCCAATCATAGTGACTTTTTCGGGTATAACCAACTCTTTCAATGAAGTGCAATTATAAAATGCTTCTTCGCCTATATTTGTTACCGTTTTAGGAATAGTTAAAGATTTTAGGGCGTAACAGAACATAAAGGCATTGTCATCAATAACCGTTAAATTGTTAGGTAAAATAATTTCTTCTATATTCGCACAACTATAAAATGCTTCTTTGCCGATAACGTTCGTATTCGTAATGATAACTTTCTTTAAACTTGTAGGAACAACTTCGTTTAGGGTGTATCTATTTCCTTCTTTAATATATTCATAATTAAAAATGAAACCAAGGTGTTTTTGACCTGTGCCGAGTGGGCCTGCGCCTATAAACGGTAGCGTTATTTCTTTTAAGTTGTTGCAACCATAGAACACGTTTTTTTCCATTTTAGTGACCGTGTTTGGTATAGTTATTTTTTCTAAATTGATGCAATCTGAAAAAGTTTGTTCATAAATGGTGGAAATCGTGTTGGGCAATGAAACGTTAGAAAGTTTTTCGCACCCTTTAAATATAGCGCCATAAACGTATTTTACGCCTTCTTGTAGGACAGCGCTTTCTAAAGAAGTACAGTTCATGAAAGCGCCGTAATTTATGGTGTGCACGTTTCCAGGAATAACTATTTGCTTTAATGAAGTGCAATTTTCAAATGCGAGATTTGAAATAACATTTACGGTTTTAGGGATAGTGATTTCGCTTATTTTAGCACAACCTGTAAACGCTGACAAACCAATATCTTCTAATCCGTCTACTAACGTTATTTCTTCTAAATTATCACATCCTTTGAAAGCAGAGTTGCCAATAATTTTAACACCACTAGGAACGCTAATTTTCGTTATGCCTTTGCAATTCATAAATGCCGACGCACCAAGATGCGTTAACTGTTCGGGAAGTTTAACGTTTGAAAGTAGCGTGCAATTACAAAAAGCATAATCGCCGATACTAGTTATGTTTTCAGTTAAATTTATGGTAGTTAAATTTTTGCAATTACAAAAAGCATAATCGCCGATACTCGTTATGTTTTCAGTTAAATTTATGGTCGTTAAATTTTCGCAATTATAAAAAGCGTAATCCCCAAGGTTAGTCACCGCATTAGGAATGACCACGTCCGTTATTAGTTCATTATCTAAATATAATTTTCTTGGACGAGACAATAAATCTTTCTTGCCGTCAATACTAAACCAATTTTCCAAACTTTCAATTGTTATTTTCTCTAACTTACTACAATTGAAAAATGCATTTTTACCTATGGTTTTAAGGGTTGCGGGAATATAAATACTCGTAAGTTCACTACAATAGTAAAATGCGTTTTCGCCAATTTCTTCTAAGCAATCACTTATAATTACAACGCTTAATTTTGAGCAATCTTTAAATGCCTTTGCGCCGATATTTTTCATCTTGTAAAATTCAACGCTGGTCAAATTAGGGCAATTACT
The DNA here is from genome assembly GCA_017648525.1 of Clostridia bacterium. GTDB lineage: Bacteria > Bacillota > Clostridia > Christensenellales > Borkfalkiaceae > UBA1259. Next base: position 1,708 of record JAGCIP010000052.1, on the reverse strand, counting down.
AAAAGCGTCTTCTTTTATTAAGGTATTGCCTTCAAAAGTAACGTACGCTAAATTATCGGAAAAAAGAAAATCAATTTCCGTTACGTATTCTGGTACGACTATTGAAGTCTTTGTGTCGTCCATCAATCCGATAATGCTACAATTAGTCGTGTCTGATTCAAAGTAGAAGTCAGACATTTCCGCTTTTTGCTCAAAAAGGGCAACTAAATCACCGTCAATTTCAATTTCTATTTGCAAATTGCTTGAAATGAAGTTTTGATTTTTATACCAACCCTTAAACTCGCAACCTATATACGGAACCGCCGTCAGGTTTACAGTTTTTCCATAAACGGCTTGCCAACTGTCGTAGGGTAAAGTATCGTCAATTTCACCCAACCTATAATCATTTGATTTATAAGTGTAAATAGTTCTTTTATAATACAATTCAAAAACTGCCTTACCTTCTGGGTCCACGCATCCTTGCTCTGGACCGTGATTTTTTACGTAGTGTGGGCTATCTAACGGAACAATATCAACGGTTGAACCCGCTTCGCCTTCAAAACTTTCGGTTTTTACACAAGTAAAATCGTAACCGATAACATTTTGTACGTAATGCTTTACCGTGTATTTTATATTTGTAAGTGGCTCCCAGTTTGCATTGATAATTACGTTGCCGTATTCAAGCATATCGTCGGTTATAGGCGTTGAAAAATCAAACGCCCAAGATAAAAAATTATATCCTACACGGGTGGGCTGTTCGCTTGGCATTGTTACTAAATAACCTTCTTCTACCATCTGCGAAGGTATTTCGTTTTGCGAATAAAAAGAGACTTCTATAAGTCGATTTCTATAAATTGTTACGTTATAATTAATTTCGGCATCATTTATTAAAATTGTAAGTATAAACTTATTTTCGCCTTCGTGCAAGGGTGCGTTTTTAACAGCATAACCATATTGTGTAGAAACAAAATATGTTGCTACACCGGTAATTTGCAATTCATCGTCAAAAGAAAATTTATTAGTTTCGTTACGTACTTTTAAGTATAGGTCGTTATCGTCTTGTTCGAAAGTTTTAAAAGAAACGCTACTTATTAACTTTGTTCCTTCAATAAATCGTGTATCCGTTTCAATACAGCCTTGGTTTGAACATTTAGCAGTTTCCGTTTCGTTTGAAGTATAGGTGGCGTCGCCGTTTGGGGTGTAGTCGTTAAAAACGTGTGGCAAAGTATCGCCGTAAGGGAATGCTTGTTCGCCTATTTCATTGCATAGATGGCATTTTTCCCAATAATATGCGGGCTGACAGCAAGTTGCGGGGGATTTTAAATATTCGTTTGTGTAATAAACCATATATTCGTGGCGGTAATCGCCATAAACGTTATGACAAAATATACATTCGTTCTTTCTTGTGCAAGTTGCAGGCATAGTGTCTTCGCACGGTGCTTCTAGCAAGAAATTACAACCATTATTAACACATCTCGCTTGGTGCATATTGTTATCAACGTATTGATAATTGTCAAAAGCGTGCCCCAAGGGGTCTGTTAGGTTTGCCGTGTAATTATCAGAACAATCACAAGAATATAGTGTATATCCACCAACTTCACAGGTGGGGGGAATAACAATTTCGGTGTAAGAATGAACGTGCGTGGGGGTACCGTCCGTCGTTGTATCGCACGCAGTAAGGTTTACTAAGCAAATTATCGTCAATGATAATAAACATATACTCAAAATT
>JAGCIP010000051.1 GCA_017648525.1 Clostridia bacterium | reverse complement strand
AATAAGTTTATGGCCAAGTTCCAACGCTTTTTGCATAACGAATCTCGTTTGGGGCATTGGACCTTCCGACGCGTCAACCAAAATAAGTACGCCGTTTACCATTTTGAGTACGCGTTCAACTTCACCACCAAAGTCGGCGTGACCGGGGGTGTCTATGATATTGATTTTAACGCCCTTATAGTAAGCGCTCGTGTTTTTTGCCAAAATGGTCATACCACGCTCACGCTCCAAATCACCCGAGTCCATAACTCTGTCCATAACTTCATGATTATCACGGAATATTCCGCCTTGCTTTAACATTTCGTTAACCAAAGTGGTTTTGCCGTGGTCTACGTGCGCAATTATTGCAACGTTTCTTACGTCTGTTCTTTTCAAAATTCAATCCTGCCCTTTAATTATTTTTCATCTATTTTAACGTAAAACGTAAAGCAAAGCAATAAGCGTTTTTGCGTCATTTATTTCCCCGTTTTCAATCATTTTTTTAACTTGTTCTTTATCAATCCAAACGCCTGTTAAAAATTCGTCTTTATCTAACTTCATTGCAGTTTTCTTAACGCCAACCGCTTTGAAAATACCGATAACTTCGTTGGTATAACCCGTTGATGGATAAATTTCACATATTTTTTCCACACGCTCGGCTTTAAGTCCGCCTTCTTCTTCAAGTTCACGAATAGCCGTTTGTTCCAAAGGCTCGTCGCCATCTCTTTTGCCTGCGGGTAGTTCTAAAATCTCTTTACCAAAAGCATATCTATACTGTTTGACGAACAATATTTTTCCGTCAAGTTCACAGTACACCGTGCTACCGCCAACGTGCTCAACAATTTCTCTAACAGCACCGTTTCCGTCGGGAAGAATAATATCGTCTTTTCTTAAATTTAGAATTTTGCCACGATAAATATAATTTTTATTTACCGTCTTTTCCTTGAATTCCATTTAGAACGTCCTTAAGCAATTTAGAAATTTTCTTTACCCTACCACGGAAAAAGAATTTTTTGCTCTTTGCCAAAAATTTATAAGCCAAGTATGCGTAATAAATTGCATCAACGTCTTCGCTTTCTATAACGTTTGCAAGCATATCGACTATTAAGGTATAATCTTCTTTATCTTCTTTTGAAAGTTTGCTATCTTTTATCTTTTGCTTATCTTTAAGTAAAAGGTCTTTTATCCCTTTTAGGCTTGCGCCGTAAACCTTAGCAAGCATTGCCTTTTCTTTTTCGATTGAAAGTTCTCTTTCTTGCTTTTCCTTTTCCTTGCGCTTTTCTTCTTCAACGAGCGCTTCGATAGGGTCTTGTAAACTACCTTCTAAAACGCTTTCCATAAGCACTTTAACGGCACTTATAAAAGGCTTTATCATAGCATTGATAAACGCACCGTAAGCAGACGAACTACTGCCGTCAACAAAGAAATACTTAGTCAAAAAGCCGTTAAGGTCAAGACGCTTTGCGTCTATATCAACTAAAACGCTAAAAATAAATGCCAACAACTCACGAGAATTTGGCGGTAAGATAAATTCGCCCTTATCGTGAGATATGCTTGGCGTTTTTACTAAATATTTCTTTTGTGCGTTTGCATAATCAAAATCCGTAAGACAGTTCTTAAAAAGGGCAAGTAAAGTGTCCGACAAGGCAATAGCCTTTAGAAAACTTGCGAGTTTAACGTCGGCTAAAATATACTTGCTATTAACAAGGTCTTCACCACGTTCTAAAAACAAATCTAATTCTTCTCTTTTGGTCAAAATCTATTCCTCCCAAAATCAATACTATAACATAGTAATTATACCACATAAAACCCACATTATAAACTTTTTTCGTCATATTTTTGCAAATTTTTAATAAAACCCTTTACAAAATTTGTTTTTGTGATATAATGATTAACAGTAATATGGAGATTTATTTGTTATGCAGGTCAAAGGTGATTCATCATTAAACAAATTAATATTGTTATTCGTCTTTGACAAGATGGAAGTTCCGTTATCAGAGAACACCGTGCTTGATATGTGTTGTTCTTCTAACAACTGGCTTGCGTATATGGACTGCCAGCCTATTTTAAATCAACTTCTCGATTGCGGATGGATTTATAATATAGGTAATGAAGGCGAACCTTTATATACTATTACCCCAGACGGACGCATTTGTCTTGCTAACTTCTTTATCAATATTCCCGCATCAACACGAGAAGAAATTTCCTTGTTTATCAAAAGCAACCGTGCAAAATACCGCAGAAAACAAGAGTGTGTTGCCGATTATTTTATGAATAAAGACGGCACTTATACGGCTTACCTTAAGATTATAGAACCGGCTCAACCCGTTTTAGAACTTAAATTAGTCGTCCCCAACAGGCAAATTGCCAAAGACATTTACAAAAAATGGGGCGAAAAGGCTGCAGACGTTTATAGAACGGTTTATGAAAATTTAGTCGATTAGTAGTTTTAAGGAGAATATTTATGCAAACTTATATGACCAGAGGCACTTGTTCAAGACAAATCTTATTTGACGTTACCCCCGACCTTAAAGTTAAAAACGTTAAGTTTATCGGTGGTTGTAGCGGAAACTTACAAGCAGTAGCAAGACTTGTTGATGGAAAGGACGTGGACGAAGTTATTTCCACCCTTAAAGGAATTAAATGTAGAAGTAACACTTCGTGTGGCGACCAGTTGGCGTTGGCTCTTGAAGAATACAAGGCCAAATTAAATTCACCCGAAGAAATCGTTAAAAAATAATTAACATAAGATAATCAATTAAAACTCGGCAGTTTTGGTCGAGTTTTTTATTTTTCTTTTCGTTAATAGGTTTTGGTAAAATTCAAATTTATTAAAAGGTATTGATTTTGTTAGATTTTGGTAGTATAATATAAAAAACGCTTTTATCTTGGGGGCTATATATGAACATTATAACTATAAGTAGAGAATTTGGTAGTGGCGGTAGAGAATTAGGCAGGCAAATTGCCGAAATCCTTGACTATGATTATTATGATAGAGAAATTATTGCAACAATTGCAGAAAGGCACGATTTAGACGAAAACTACGTTGAACATGCGCTCACAAATCATATCTGGCATACCATACCACTAACCTATGCTCACTCGTTTGCAACTCCTATCATTATGCAAACTCCGCATGTTGAACTTTTACAAGAACAACGAAAAGTTATAGAAGAAATAGCAAAATCAAGCAAAAATTTCGTTATAGTTGGTAGAAATGCAGACGTATTGTTAAGAAAGTTTAACCCTTTTAATATCTTCGTATGCGCAGATATGCCATCTAAAATAGCACGTTGCAAGGCACGTGCAGAAGGCGTTGAACTTAATTTTACCGATAAAGATTTTATGCAAAAAATAAAGAACGTGGATAAAAATAGAGAGCGCACACGTGCAATCATTGCAGATGGAACTTGGGGGAATAGGCACTCTTATCACTTAATCGTAAACACTACTGATTGGGACTTAAATCAACTTGCAATCTCTGTTAGTGATATGGCAAAGCGTTGGAGCGAAAATAAAGGCGAAAACTCATGAATGAACGACTAATAACACCTATTGCTTACGTTAAGAGTGATTTTAAGGAAAAATTTGGTATTCCCCGCCAAAGCGGAAGAGCGCCAGATAATTTATCTCAAATCGTTTTTAAAAAAGAATTTAGCGATATAAACGCTTTTAGAGAAATACAATCGTTCTCTCACCTATGGATTATTTTTGATTTTTCAAAAGCACATAAGGACGGGTTTTGCCCACTCGTTCGTCCGCCAAGGCTTGGCGGAAATAGAAAGGTTGGCGTGTTTGCAAGCCGAAGTCCTTTTCGCCCTAATAATTTAGGACTTTCTTCGGTAAAATTTGTTTCCCTTAATCAATCGCAAAGCGGAATTATCTCTATAACCGTTGCGGGAGCGGACTTGCTTGACGGCACACCCGTTTACGATATTAAACCTTATCTCCCGTTTACCGATTGCCATAACGACGCTATCGGCGGTTATGCGGACGAACAAGCAGATTACAAGTTGGACCTAAACCTACCCGAAAACGTAAGCGAGTATTTTTCAGAAACACAACTTTTAGCATTGAAACAATGCTTGCAAGACGACCCACGTCCCTCTTATCAAGACGACGGAAAGGTTTACGGAATGCATTTTGCAGATTATAACGTAAAATTTACGGTAAAAGATAAAACTTTAACGGTTACTAAAATAGAAAAAATTTAAGTAAAAAAGCGTTGCTATTTAGCAACGCTTTTTCCCTTTATTCGCAAAAATTATTTCTTTTTTGGCTCGTAATGAGTGTGTAATAATTCGTGAGCCTTATGTCCGCCTATTTCACCAAAGAAGTTGTTGTAAAGTTCCATAACGGCAGAATTTTCGTGGCTCTTTCTGCTACTCATATCTGCATCAGTATTATAAAGACCACTTGCACGCAAACCCTTGTAATCAACAGCCGAACGAGTAAATGCATCAACGAACGGTTGTCCACCACCGTTTACGCAACCGCCAGGACAACTCATAATTTCTATAAACTGATAATCAGCCTCTCCTGCCTTAACCTTATCGCAGATAATAGATGCGTTTTTAAGTCCGCTAACAACTGCAACTTTAACTTTTAAGCCTTTAACGTCGTATTCAGCCTCTTTAACGCCTTCCATACCACGAACTTCCTTAAACTCAACGTCGCCAAGTTTTTCACCGGTAATGGTTTCAACGGCAGTTCTTAAAGCCGCTTCCATAACACCACCAGACGCACCGAAAATTACGCTTGCACCCGTATATTCCTTAAACGGAACGTCAGGAAGACTTTCTTCAAGTTGCGCAAAGTGAATACCGTGTTCACGAATCATACGAACAACGTCTTGAGTAGAAAGAACGTAATCAACTAACGGATTTCCGTCCTTATCCTTAAACTTATCACGACGTGCTTCGTCCTTTTTAGCAGAACAAGGCATTATTGCAACGTGAATATGCTTCTTTTCACCCGTATAGGTTGCCTTAATGGTTGATGCAAGCATTTGCATAGGCGAACGGCAGGTAGAAATATTATCTAATAGTTCGGGATATTTATCTTCTGCAAATCTTATCCAAGCGGGACAGCAAGAAGTAAACATCGGGAGTTTTCCACCCTTTGTAATTCTATGGATAAGTTCGTTAGATTCTTCCACAATGGTAAGGTCTGCACCGATATTAGTATCGTAAACCTTATCAAATCCCATTTCACGAAGAGCGGTTATGAGTTTACCCATAACGTTTTCGCCTTCCTTAAAGCCAAACTCTTCGCCAAGACCAACTCTAACAGCCGGAGCAACTTGAACGGAAACTTCTATTTCGGGGTTACCGATTGCTTTCCAAACAAGGTCGGCATCATCACGAATAGTGATAGCACCCGTCGGGCATACTGCAGCACATTGACCACAACCAACGCAAGGTGAATTAGCAATATCACCGTCAAACGCAGTTGAGATTTTCATTTTTGAGCCACGGAAAGCGTAGTCGATTGCGCCAACTGATTGAATTTCGTTACACATTCTTACGCACTTACCGCAAAGAATACATTTGCTTGGCGTTCTTACGATACTGTAAGAAGATTGGTCGGAAGAAAGAGAACAAGAATTGTTGGGGAAACGCACGTTTTCAATGTTGAACTTGTAAGCAAATTCTTGGAGTTTACATTTACCACTCATATGACAGGTCGTGCAATCTCTACAATGGTTTGCAAGTAAAAGTTCAAGTATCATCTTTCTATATTTACGGAGTTTTGCAGTATTAGTTTTAATAACCATACCAGCCTTTGGAATAGTTGAACAAGCAGCGTCAAGTCTACCACGTTCATCTTCAAACATACACATTCTGCATGCGCCGTAAATTGAAAGGTCGGGGTCATAACAGAAAGCGGGAATTTCTATACCAACTTTTCTAGCAAGTTCTAATACGTTCTTTTCACCGTTTATTTCGGCTTTTATACCGTCAATAATCATATATTCACTCATAATTAATTCTCCTTTATAGCCTTAAACGGACAACTAGACAAACAAGCACCGCACTTAATACAAAGTTTTTGGTCAATTACGAACGGTTTTTTAATTTCGCCCTTAATAGCACCAACGGGGCAATTTCTTGCGCACTTTGAGCAACCTTTACAAATTTCAGGGTCAATGCTAATAGTCTTTAATTTTTGGCAAGCACCAGCGGGACATTTCTTGTCGTAAATATGCGCTCTATATTCGTCTTCAAAATACTTAATGGTTGAAAGCACGGGACCTGCTGCGGTTTTACCTAAACCACAAAGCGCAGTTTTAGAAATTGCTTCGCCAAGTTCTTTAAGAAGTTCGATATCTCCGTCTTCACCCTTTCCATCTACGATACGGTTAAGGATTTCAAGCATACGCTTTGTACCTTCTCTACAAGGAACGCACTTACCGCAACTTTCCTTTTGAGTAAAGTCCATAAAGAATCTTGCAACTTCTACCATACAAGTTTTCTTGTCCATAACAACAAGACCACCAGAACCGATAATTGCGCCAACCTTAGAGAGCGAATCAAAGTCTAACGGTAAATCAAAATGTTCTTCTGTAAGGCATCCACCAGATGGACCACCGATTTGAACAGCCTTGAATTCCCCACCGTCACGAACACCGCCACCGATATCGAAAATAACTTCACGGAGCGTAGTTCCCATAGGAACTTCGATAAGGCCTGCGTTTTGAATATTACCAGTTAAAGCAAAGGTTTTAGTACCCGTTGAGTTTTCAGTACCGATTTTCTTAAACCATTCAGAGCCGTTATTGATGATGGTTGAAACGTTTGCATAAGTTTCAACGTTGTTAAGTACGGTAGGTTTATCAAATAAACCGTGTTCAACCGTACGAGGCGGTTTAGTTCTGGGCATACCACGTTTACCTTCGATTGATGCGGTAAGAGCAGAGCCTTCACCACAAACGAACGCACCTGCACCACGGTTTATATGCATATTGAAATTGAAACCAGAGCCTAAAATATTGTCGCCGAGTAGTCCAAGTTCAGTTGCTTGCTTTATTGCAAGTTCAAGTCTTGCAACAGCCTTTGGATATTCCGCACGAACGTAAATATAACCGTCGTTAGCACCGCAAGCAATACCAGCGATAATCATACCTTCAAGCAAACGATGTGGGTCGTCTTCCATAACCGACCTATCCATAAACGCACCGGGGTCACCTTCGTCACCGTTACAAACAACGTATTTGGGAAAGTTGTTTTGTCTAGCAACTTGGCTCCACTTTCTGCCTGCGGGGAATCCACCACCGCCACGACCACGAAGTCCAGATTCGCTAATTTCGTTTATAACGCTTTCAGCATCCATATCAAAAAGAACTTTTTCAAGCGCGGTATATCCACCCGTTGCAAGATATTCTTCGATAGAAGTTGCGTCAATTTTATCGCAATTATCTAAAATTAATCTAGTTTGCTTTTTATAGAAAGGAATTTCCTTTTGTTCTCTATAAATTTGACCGTCTTGAGTATACGCTAATCTATCAACGCACTTTCCGCCGATAATGGTTTCACTTATGATTTCTTCACAGTCTTCAACCTTAACCTTAACGTATAACCAACCTTGCGGTTCAATTCTTACTAACGGTCCTATTTCACAGAAACCGTGACAGCCACTTTCTTTTAATCTAACGCCGTCAGAGTGCGGTTCTTTTTGTAATTCAAGAGAGAACTTAACCCCCTTTTCTTTCATAATTTCCGCAAACTTGTCGTAAATTTTGAGTGCACCTTTAGAAACACAGCCTGCGCCTGCGCAAACTATAATTCTTTTGCTTTCTGCATCAAACGCTTCTTTAACTTGACTGCGTAATGCTTGTAATTCTTCTTTAGACTTAAGCATTATTTACCCTCCTTTTCAATGATAGATTTTACTAACGCTACTGCCGATTCGGGAGTCATAGTCGGATAAATTTCGTTGTTTAAGGTAATTGCCGGTGCAGAAGAACAAGCGCCTAAACAAGCAACCGTTTCCACCGTAAACATAAGGTCGTCGGTAGTTTTCTTTTCTTCTGAAAGACCGAGTTCCTTTCTAAGCGCCTCTAATATAGGCACCGAGTGGCGAACGTGACAAGCAGTTCCGTCACAAACTTTTATAACGTATTTTCCCTTTTGTTCTAAGGAAAAGTTTTCATAAAAGGTTGCAACTCCAAAGATTTTAGCTTCGCTAACGTTTAATTTTTCCGCTAAGTACGGGAAAATTTCTTTGGGTAAGTATCTGTAATTTTCCTGTGCTTCTTGTAAAACTGCGATAAGCGATTTTTCTTCGTTACCAAATTTTTCAATTGCACGGTCTAATACGCTGTAATCAAACATATATCAATGTCTCCTTAATGTTGTATAATGATAAGTTTACCGTTCGCCAAAACTTGACGGACGGTAAAACGTTATTACTTATTTAAATATTCGTCTATTGCTTTAGCAGCGGTTTTTCCCGCTCCCATTGCTAAAATTACGGTTGCTGCACCAGTAACAGCGTCGCCACCAGCATAAACTGCTTGTACCGAAGTTGCACCGTTCTCGTCGGTAATAATACCGCCGTGCTTATTAACTTCCAAACCCTCGGTAGTCGCTTTAATAAGCGGGTTGGGAGAAGTTCCAAGCGCCATTATAACTACGTCTGCGTCGATATCAAATTCACTACCATTGATTTCAACGGGACGACGTCTACCAGACGCATCAGGCTCGCCAAGTTCCATCTTGATGCACGTAACTGCGTTAACCCAACCGTTTTCATTTCCTTTAATACCAACGGGATTAGTTAATAGGTCGAAAATAATACCTTCTTCCATAGCGTGTTCAACTTCTTCTTTTCTTGCGGGAAGTTCGTCCAAAGTTCTTCTATAAACAATATGAACGTCGCCACCCAAACGTTTTGCGCATCTTGCAGCGTCCATTGCAACGTTGCCACCGCCAACCACTACAACTTTCTTGCCATGGATAATAGGAGTGCTTGCGTCTTCTTTATACGCCTTCATTAAGTTAATTCTAGTTAAGAATTCATTTGCTGAATATACGCCGATTAAGTTTTCGCCAGGTATATTCATAAACTTGGGAAGTCCTGCGCCAGAGCCCACGAAAACAGCCTTAAAGTCGTATTCTTTAATAAGTTCTTCAATGGAAATAACCTTTCCTATAACCATATTCGTTTCAATCTTAACGCCCAAATCTTTAAGGGTGTCGATTTCCTTTTGGACTATGGTTTTAGGAAGTCTAAATTCAGGAATACCGTAAACTAAAACGCCACCAGCCAAGTGGAAGGCTTCAAACACGGTAACTTCGTATCCTTTTTTAGCCAAATCGCCCGCACAAGTAAGTCCAGAAGGACCAGAGCCGATAACGGCTACTTTTTTACCGTTGCTTTCGGGTTTAACGGGTTTTTCTTTGCAGTTAGCGTTGTGATAATCGGCAACGAACCTTTCTAATCTACCGATACCAACGGGTTCACCCTTTATTGCACGAACACAATATTTTTCGCATTGAGATTCTTGCGGGCAAACTCTACCGCAAACTGCGGGAAGTGAAGAAGATTCAGCGATAATTTGATATGCGCCTTCAAAATCTTTTTCTTTAACCTTTGCAATAAATTCGGGAATATGTACCATAACGGGACAACCGTTTACGCAAGGTTTATGTTTACAATTAAGACATCTTTCAGCCTCGTCAACGGCTTGTTCAATCGTATAACCTAAAGCAACTTCTTCAAAATTCTTATTTCTAACGTCTGCATCTTGATGAGGCATCGGGTTTTTCTTTAATGACATATTAGGCATATTATTTTACCTCCTTTTTGAATAAGTTGCAGGTTTCTTCGTACTTGTGTCTTTCCCATTCTTTATAACTTGCACCACGTTTCATTGCTTCGTCGAAATCAACTTCGTGTCCATCAAATTCAGGACCGTCTACGCAAGCAAACTTGGTTTCTCCACCAACGGTAAGACGACAACCACCACACATCCCCGTTCCGTCAATCATAACTGGATTCATACTTACGATAGTCTTTACTCCGTATTCTTTAGTGAGTTTACAAATAAACTTCATCATAATAACCGGCCCTATTGCAATAACTTCGTCGTAATTTTCACCGTTTTCTATAAGTTGTTTAAGAGCGTCCGTAACAAGACCTTTCGTTCCAGCCGTTCCGTCGTCGCTCATAAGAACGTATTTGTCGGAAACTGCCTTAAACTCGTCTTCTAAAATTACTAAATCTTTGCATCTAAAACCAACGATTGAGTGAACTTCGCAACCTTGTTCGTGTAACTTTTTAGCAACTGGATATGCGATTGCACAGCCAACGCCACCGCCAACAACCGCAACTTTTTTAAGTCCGTCGGTATGAGTAGCGTTGCCCAAAGGCCCAACGAAGTCTGCGATATAATCGCCAACGTTTAGTTGGTTGAGAGCATAAGTAGTTGCGCCGACGATTTGAAAAATAACGGCAACAGTTCCCTTTTCTCTGTCATAGTCTGCAACGGTAAGCGGAATTCTCTCCCCGTCTTCAGTAGCCCTTAAAATCACGAATTGCCCCGCTTGTGCCTTTTTAGCAACAAATGGTGCATAAACGTCAATTCTAGTAACCGTAGGGTTAAGCACTTTTTTGTCAACAATTTTGAACATAACCTCTCCTTTCGTGATAATAAGCGGTATTACCCTAAAATTTTGTAACCCGCTTTTTATTATAATATTTATTATAATAATATTAACATATTTATTGCTTTTTTTCAAGTGTTTTTATAGGTTTTAAATTATTAAATTATGGTAAAGCAAAGAAAAAGTCGCCAAAATAACGGCAACTTTTTCTTCTTTTTATAATTATCTATCTTTTTTTAATATTTTACGCTATACAAAATATCTTCGTAAGTTGGGAAAGCAGAGAAGTCTTTTCCTATTAAAAGTTCCATTTGGTCAGCGTAATTTCTCAATTCTTCCATATCTTTAAGCAAGGTGTTTTTACAATATTTTGCCTTGTTAAAGTTGCTCCAACTCGTTTTATATTTCTTTTCGTCAACGACTAATTTATCAAGTGAAACACGGAACTTTTCCGCTAAATTTGCAAACTCTTTTAATAGGTTTTCTTCTAATCCGCAAGGAATATTTCCGTAATCCTTTTTAAGTTTCAACTCGTCTAGTAAAAAGCCTTGATAATCGATAACCGCAGGCGTAATTTCCTTTCTTGCTATATCTATTGCGGTAAGCGCTTCTATATGGATAATATTGCAGTAATTTTCAAGCAAAATTTCCATACGAGAATGAATTTCTTGCTCTGAAAGAATTTTATGTTTTGCAAAAAGTTCAACGTTCTTTTTGTCCGCATAATGCGGTAACGCATCAAAGGTAGTTTTGTAATTAGATAACCCACGTTTTTTTGCTTCTTTGTGCCACTCTGCAGAATAATTGTTACCGCTAAATAAAATGCGTTTGTGCGCAATTATAGTTTCTTTAATAAGTGCGTTTAATTCCGCATTAAAGTCGCTTGCCTTTTCAAGTCTATCGGCAAAGGTGCGCAATTCTTCGGCAACTATGGTGTTTATAATAAAGTTGGGGCAGGCAATATTCGTTGACGAGCCAACCATACGGAATTCAAATTTATTACCCGTAAACGCAAAGGGCGAAGTCCTATTTCTGTCAGTAGAATCCTTAGGAATAGGCGGTAAAACTGAAACGCCGATTTTAAGTTCGGTTTTCTCTTTTGCAAAGTATTCTTTTCCGCTTTCAATCGCATTAAGTATTGCGTCTAACTCTTCCCCAAGATATATAGAAATTATTGCAGGCGGTGCTTCGTCCGCACCTAATCTGTGGTCATTACCAGCAGACGCTACGCTTATACGGAGTAAATCTTGATATTCGTCCACTGCTTTAATTACGGCAAGTAAGAACAACAAGAATTGTGCGTTCTTTTCAGGCGTATCGCCCGGTTCTAAAAGATTTTCACCCAAATCTGTTGCGATAGACCAGTTGTTGTGTTTACCACTACCGTTTACAGACGCAAATGGTTTTTCGTGTAATAAACATACCAAACCGTGTTTGTTCGCTATGCTCTTCATAAGTTCCATAGTGATTTGGTTTTGGTCGGAAGATAAGTTTGTAGACGCAAAAACGGGCGCAAGTTCGTGTTGAGCAGGCGCAACTTCGTTATGCTTGGTTTTCGCATACACGCCAAGTTTCCAAAGTTCTAAATCAAGTTCTTTCATAAATGCTGAAACCCTTGATTTTATCGCACCGTAATAGTGGTCTTCTAATTCTTGACCTTTAGACGGGCGTGCACCGAAAAGCGTTCTTCCACAATGAATAAGGTCTAACCTTTTTTCATAAACTTCTTTATCAATCAAGAAATATTCTTGCTCTGCACCGACTGTAGGCGTAACCTTTTTAGCCTTGTCGTTCCCGAACAATCTCAATATACGGAGCGCTTGTTTGTTAAAGGCTTCCATAGAGCGAAGTAAAGGCGTTTTTTTGTCAAGCGCTTCTCCACTATACGAACAAAACGCCGTAGGTATATAAAGACTGCCGTCTTTAACAAAAGCGTAAGAAGTGGGGTCCCAAGCGGTATATCCACGTGCTTCAAAGGTCGCACGAAGTCCGCCCGACGGAAAACTTGATGCATCCGATTCGCCTTTAACCAAAGACTTTTCGGAAAACTTCATAATAACTTCGCCGTCACCGAAAGGCTCTATAAAACTATCGTGTTTTTCAGCAGTAATTCCCGTCATAGGTTGAAACCAATGGGTAAAATGGGTTGCCCCTTTTTCTATTGCCCACTCTTTCATAACCGACGCTACGCTCTTTGCATATTCGTGAGAAAGGGGTTTACCTTCGTCTTTTGCACGACGAACGGCGTCGTATGCTTCTTTGGGCAAACGCTCCTTCATCACTTTATCGTTAAATACCATACAACCGAAAATTTCGGGTATACTTGCGTTCATAATTTCTCCTGTTAAGTAAAAACTTTTCCTTTGAATTATCCTAATACTTTAAGAACAAAATTTGCAATAGTTTTTGTAAATTTCAAAAATTTATCACACTCAATAAACTCGTTAGGTTGATGCGCTCCGCCAACTTCACTAAAATCCCTGCCGCAACCGAGCGCAAACGCTCTGCTACTGCCGAATTTAGATATAACCGACAAGTCGGATAAGCAAGACCCGCATACTAACGGCTTTTCACCCGTCGCTTCTAAAGACGCTTCAACCATCTTTACAACGTCTTCACTATCCGGTTCACAATGCACGTAGTGGAAAAATCTAGTTTCCGCCTTAAAGCCGTCGCCGATTATACCAAGCGGAGCAAGACGCTCTGCTAAAACCTTTTCAATTTCAGCAAGTTCAGCATAAATTTCTTCTTTGGTTTTATCGGTGTAGAAAACAAAATAAACTTCGCCACGGTCAAGGTCCATACAATCATAGCCCGCACGAATTCCCATATAACGCAAAGAAGTTTCTGGAATAATAGTACCTGCGTAATATTTGTTTTCGTTCATTTCTTTTTTGCGATTATTTGCAAATTCTTCGACCGCTTCTAAAACAACGGGCAATGCTTTTGCAACGTATTTTGCGCTATCTGCGGTCTCTTTTGTGTGGAATAAATATTTAAGTTCGCCACCGCCAGAGCCACAATGCCAAATTTGATTGTATCTGCCGTCCATATTAACGATACTCTTGCAAGGGTATTTCATAACCGCTGCAAGCGCACCGTGAGAGCCACCACGTTCTTCGTCGCTATAAGCGCAGAAAAGCAAGTTCTTTTTGGGCTTAAATCCAGCGTCTTTTAACACTTTTATAATGAACAAACCAGTTGCAAGTGCATACTTATCATCAATAGCACCACGACCTAAAATCTTTCCGTCTACGATTTCACCTGAAAGGGGCGGGAAGTTCCAGTTTGCAAGGTCGCCGATAGGAACGGTGTCAGAGTGTCCCATAATCATAAGTTCATCTTCGTCTATTTCTCCACGCCAACGTGCAACCACGTTGTAGCGGTTCTCTAAATTTCTGCCCGCCAAATAGTCGGGGTGATTTTCAAAACCGTCTAATTCTAACGGAGAGAATATATCGCTTTCTAAGCCTAATTCTTGTGCTAATTTATGTACGTATTTAGCAACTTCTTCTTCCCTGCCGTATTCGCCAAAATTTTCCGAATTGATTTTAACCAACGACGATAAAAGTTCAAAAAGTTCTTGTTTTCTTTCGTCTATCAATTTAACTAACGTAGCGCAATCCATATTTTTAACTCCTAAACAACGTTTTAATTGTAGAAAATTGAGATTGAGCCTTTCAACTCAATCTCAATAATTTATAATTTCTTCTTTCACTTATAAGACAAACTGCCTATTATTTTGCAAACTCGGTTGCACGCCATTCTCTAATAACGTTAACTTTAATTTGACCGGGATATTCCATTTCTTGTTCAATCTTTTTAGCGATTTCTTTTGCCAAGAACAAGGTTTGTGCGTCATTAACCTGTTCGGGTTTAACCATTACACGCACTTCTCTACCCGCTTGAATTGCATAGCATTTTTCAACGCCCTTAAACCCAGAAGAAATTTCTTCAAGTTTTTGCAATCTCTTAATGTAGTTGGTAGTAGTTTCACGTCTTGCACCAGGTCTTGCGCCTGAAATAGCGTCCGCCGCCTGAACTAAAACCGCTTCAATGGTCTTGGGCTCAACGTCGCCGTGATGCGCCAAGATAGCGTTTATAACATTGTGATTTTCACGATACTTTTTAGCAAGGTCGCCACCGATTTGCATGTGCGTTCCTTCTATCTCAAAGTCAACGGCCTTACCAAGGTCGTGTAGTAATCCCGCACGTCTTGCAAGCGTTTCATCAACGCCAAGTTCTGCCGCCATAACACCTGCAAGGTGTGCAACTTCGATAGAGTGTTTAAGAACGTTTTGACCGTAACTGGTACGGAATTTAAGTCTACCTAAAAGTTTAACGATTTCGGGGTGCAAGCCGAATATCTTACATTCGAACATAGCAGCCTCGCCCGCTTCTTTAATTTGTTGGTCTAATTCTTTTTTAACCTTTTCAACCGTTTCTTCTATTCTTGCGGGGTGAATTCTGCCGTCTTGAATAAGTTTTTCAAGCGCTATTCTCGCCACTTCACGTCTAACGGGGTCAAAGCCTGAAACAATAACTACTTCCGGCGTATCGTCGATAATGAGTTCAATACCGGTAGCGTTTTCAAGCGTTCTAATGTTTCTACCTTCTCTACCGATAATTCTTGCTTTCATATCGTCGCTAGGTAGCGGTACTACCGAAACGGTAATTTCAGTTGCTTGTTCGGTTGAACACTTTTGAATAGCAAGGCTAACTATTTCCTTGGCTTTTCTTTCGCCGTTTTCTTTAGCCTCTGCTTCTATGTTCTTAACCATACCAGCCGCGTCACGCTTTGCTTCGTCGGTAATAGAAAGAATAAGTTGTTGTTTTGCTTCTTCTTTGCTCATTTGAGAAATTTTCTCAAACTCTTCTACCATTTTGCTGTGTTGAAGTGCGATTTCGTCAAGTTTTTTCTCAAGTTCAAGTTCTTTCGCTTTCAACGCATTTTGTTGTTTGGTAGTTTCTTCGTTTCTCTTCGCAAGATTTTCTTCTTTCTTTTCCAAAGTTTCTTCTTTTTGGTTAAGTCTGTTCTCCATCTTTTGGAGTTCTGCACGCTTTTCTTTCGATTCACGTTCAAACTCGTTGCGAAGTTTAATTTCCTGTTCTTTCGCTTCTAAAATTGCTTCTTTTTTAATAGCCTTGCTCTCTTCTCTAACGTCGTCGAGCATTCTGTTACGTTGTTCGTTTATGTTCCCTTGTTCGCTTTCAAAACGTTTAGTTACGCTCTTTGCGCTAAGTACCCAACATAAAATCGATACCACGATTGCGACTATCGATACAATGGCAACGACAATCCAAGGAAGTGCGTCGCCCACTAAGAACAGGGAGCCGTAGTTAAAATTCTGCATAATATTATGCCCTCCTGTTTTTATTTTTCTCCTAACCTAGCGGTTAGAAATTTTTTCCTAATAATATTTTATAACAATTTAATTTATTTGTCAAATATTATAAATATCTTATTTATTTCTATTATAGAAAGCGTCCATAATTTTTTCCTTTATTTCTTTTGCGATTTCAGGATTGCTTTCTAAATAATCAACCGCTTTTTCTCTACCTTGAGCAATCTTTTCTCCGTTATAAGAGAACCAAGACCCGCTCTTTTGTAATACGTCGTAATTTAAGCCAAGGTCAATTAGGCAACTTCCGTGAGAAATGCCTTTTCCGTAAATAATATCAAATTCTGCCGTCTTAAACGGTGGAGCAACCTTGTTTTTAACGATTTTTGCTTTAGTGTGATTACCATAAGCGCCGTCGCTATCCTTAAGAGCGTCTGCCTTACGAACGTCTATACGAACGCTTGCGTAGAATTTGAGCGCCTTTCCGCCTGCGGTAACTTCTGGATTGCCAAACATAACGCCAACCTTTTCACGAAGTTGGTTGATAAATATAATACAGGTTTTAGACTTGTTGGTTATTGCCGTAAGTTTACGGAGTGCTTGTGACATAAGTCTTGCTTGCAAGCCCACGTGAGAATCACCCATATCCCCTTCAATTTCAGCCTTGGGGGTAAGAGCCGCAACCGAGTCTACAACGATTACGTCAACCGCTTTACTGTTTACAAGTGATGCGGTAATATCTAACGCTTGCTCACCCGTATCTGGTTGCGAAACGTAAAGTTCGTCAAGGTTAACCCCTAAATTCTTTGCATAAACGGGGTCTAATGCGTGTTCTGCATCTACAAACGCAGCAATTCCGCCCGCTTTTTGCGCTTCTGCAATAACGTGCAAAGCAACCGTAGTTTTACCAGAAGATTCAGGTCCGTATATTTCAATTATTCTGCCCCTTGGTAAACCGCCAACGCCTATTGCAAGGTCAAGCGACAAGCAACCAGTAGGCAAAACTTCTATATTAGCATCCCCTGCGTCTTGTCCTAAACGCATAATTGCACCTTTTCCATATTGTTTTTCAATTTGAGCCATCACGCCGTCTAGCGCTTTAATTTTAGATTCATCCATTTTTGTTTTTCCTCGTTATATATTTTTTAGTTTTTTTATTGCCAAAAACAAAGCGGTATTCTTCGCCGTTTCTGTAATTTCTTCTCTACTGCCCGATAAGTTTAGTTTATAAGTGTGAACTCCGTCGTTCATACCTATTCCTATATAGCACAATCCTACGGGTTTTTCGGTATCGTCACTTTTCGGGCCGGCTATTCCCGTTGTCGAGATAGCCAAGTCACAATTTCCGTTCTTTAATAAACCCTTTGCCATTTGATAGGCAACGATAGAACTGACTGCACCATGTTTAGCAAGGTCGTCCTTACTCACCCCTAATCTTTCCATCTTGCTATGGTTAGAATAACTAACAACGCCTTCGTTAACGAATTCCGACGCTCCGGGATTTTTAATCACTTCGGCTATAACCCTACCACCCGTAAACGATTCGGCAACCGAAAGTTTAACCTTCCTTAAACGCAACAGGTCAAACAGTCTTTCACCCAAAGTCGTGTCAAATTCCGCATATATGCTGTCTTTAAGATTGCTGACGATAAACCTAACGACTTCTGAATAATCTCGCTCTACCTTTCCGCCAAAAAGCAAGTCAACGCTAACGTCACCATTCTTTTGGTAAATATTACAGTTAAGATTTTCGTATTGACTTTCCGCCTTTAACAAGATATCGTCTAAAGTAGGAATATCGCCAAAATATTTAAGAATTAAGCGATTAGATTTTATGCCGTATTTATTTTCAACGTAAGGCAAAACGTATCTATCGCACATAGGCTTTAATTGAGCGTATTCTTCTGGCAAAACAGCAATCGTAACTTGGTTTTTATCTAAAATAAAACCTTGATATGCGCCTTTAACGTTGGGAATAAGGGTTGCTTCTAACGGAATTTGGGCGTATTTATCCGAATATTCCACTCCGTCGCTTTTGCTTACTGCGTCCAAAAAGATACGCGCGTTTTCATTTTCCGCTAAAATAGTATCCGTCTTTTCCGCTATTATTTGTTTAAGGTCAAAATCTCTATCTTCACCGTCGATTATAATCAAGTTGTCAACGGTGTCCAAAAATCCGTCTAATCGCTCGCTAAAAGAGTGTGCGTCGTTTCGAGATAAAATCTCAACAGTGTCCGCATTTATTCCACCGCTTTTAAACGCACCGACTATCTTGCCGTAATATTCATTGTCAAACTCTCGTTCAACAGACCTAAAAAACACTAGCGCAGTTTTCATTATTTATCTTTTAACACCGCTCTATTTTTTACTATACACTCCGTACCCGAAATAATGGTTAAAACCGTTGCAATTCCAAGTAATATTAATCCCGCAAGATTTAGATAACCGTTAAGCGCAAAATCTCCGCTAACCAAAATCACAACAATTGCTATATCGGTGACGAAAGTTTTAATCTTGCCCGAAAGGTCTGCCGCAATTACCATCCCCTTAGAAGACGCAACCATACGGAAACCGCTAACCACCAACTCACGTGCAAGAATTATTGCAACGGCAATACCCGCATAGTTAGGAAGTAAAAGAGCACCACCTACCGGAACGAGCATTATAATTAAGGCAGAAGACACCAAAACCTTATCAGCAATCGGGTCTAAAAACTTGCCCAAATCGGTAACTAAATTGTATTTTCTT
>JAGCIP010000050.1 GCA_017648525.1 Clostridia bacterium | reverse complement strand
TTTTAGGAGAGATTTTGAATGCTTAGACGTAAAACTATGGATATGGTTAACGGACCTATCTTGAAGAATTTATTTTTGTTTGCATTGCCTATTATGGCGATAAACATACTTCAAGTTCTATTTCACGCTACTGACATTGCCGTGTTGGGCATATTTTCAAGCGATAGTGCAGTTGCTGGAACGGGTGCGACTTCACCTGTTGTAAACCTTTTCTTAGGGTTTTTCGGTGGTTTTGCGTCTGGAACTAACGTTTTAGTAGGTAGGGCAATAGGTAGAAACGATAAAGAAAGTGTTAAAAGGCATATCGGTGTTTCACTTGTTTTCGGCGTTTTGTTCGGCTTTGTTTTAATGGTTATAGTTTTAATCGGGGCAAGATATTTTCTAATCTTAATGAATTGTCCCGAAAGCATTTTGGATTTAGCCGTAGTATATTTAAGAATTTACTTTTTAGGCGTTCCTATCATACTTTTTTATAATATATGCGCAGCTATTATGCGTTCGGTGGGTGACACCGTTCGTCCGTTTATTTACTTAATAATCGGCGGTGTCACAAATCTTATACTAAACGTATTTTTCGTGGTTGTCTTAAAGATAGACGTTGCGGGTGTGGCGTTAGCAACCGTGCTTTCAAAGGTGTTAACCGCAGGACTTTCGCTAAAAGCCTTGCTAAAAGGTATTGGAGATGCTAAAATAGAGAAAAGGCACTTAAGAATTTACAAAGAAGAGTTAAAAGAACTTTTGGCTTTGGGTATTCCCGCAGGCATTCAAACGGGGCTTTTCAATATAACGAATATCTATCTAAACGCTATTCTCAACGGTTTTGGTGAAGTTATAATGACGGCAAACACCGTTTGTTATCAGTTTGACTCTATGATTACGAGTGCTATGACGGGATTTAGCCTTGGCGCGCTTTCATTTTTTAGTCAAAATATGGGAGCGAAAGAGTACGGGCGAGTTTGGAAAGTTCTTATTTATTCGGTGGCGATAAACTTTGTCGTGGGGATATTGCTTGGTGGAGTGTTGTTCTTCTTCGGCAAATACGCGTTCGCATTTTTGACCGATAATCCGGTTGTAATAGAATATACCGAAGTGCGACTTAAAGTTATAGTTTTAACTTATTGTTTACTTGGAGTTATGGGCGTTTTAGAAAACCTAATAAAAGCAATGAAAAAGGCTATTACTTCTATGCTTTGTAGTATTTTAGGAACGATAGTTTTAAGTGTTGCGTGGATGCTGTTTATATTCCCCATAAATCCAACTCTTGAAATGTATTATTCGGTTTATCCCGTTTCGTGGGTGGTTAGTTGCATAATGTTTGCTTGCATAGGTTTCGTGTTGCTTATTAAGTTGCAAAAAACCAAAAAGCAAGAAGAACTTGAAAAGGTTGCATAACAACCATACGTTAAAGGAGAAATTATTATGGCTAGAGCTCGTGCAATGGATTTAACCGTTGGGCCAATTTTGAAAAATTTAATAATTTTCGCTTTGCCTATTATAGGTATTAACGTTCTTCAAACGCTATTTCACGCTGCGGACGTTGCCGTATTAGGTATATTTTCTAACGATAACGCAGTTGCATCAGTTGGAAGCACGGCTAGTTTAACTAATCTTTTCATAGGTTTTGCTACGGGGTTGGCGACGGGAACTAACGTTTTGGTTGCTAGAGCAATAGGTGCAAAAAATCCCGAAAAAGCCCAAAAATATATAGGAACTTCATTTAGTATTAGCATATTATTAGGTTTAATAATAATGGCTATCGTTTTAGTTTGCGCTCCTTATTTTTTAACTTGGATGAATTGCCCTGTGGCAATTTTAGACGGGGCAGTGTTGTATTTAAGGGTGTATTTCTTAGGCGTTCCTATCATACTTTTCTATAATTTTAGTGCGGCTATAATGCGTGCGGTGGGAGATACGTTAAGACCGTTCATCTTTCTCATTATAGGTGGCGTTGCAAACATTGTGCTAAATATATTTTTTGTTGTAGTGCTAAAAATAGACGTTGCAGGTGTTGCTATTGCAACGGTTGCGTCTAAGGGGATAACCGCCTTTCTTTCACTTCGTGTTTTGTTTAAGGGTGTAGGAAGTGTTAAGTTTGAAAGAAAGCACTTTAAGTTATATAAAGATGAAATAAAAGAAATTTTCTTGTTAGGTGTTCCGGGTGGGCTTAACACTTGTCTTTTTAGCCTTTCTAACGTATTACTTGTATCAACGTTAAACACGCTTGGTGAAATCGTAATTGCAGGTAACACCATTGCGCACGAAGTAGACCAACTAATCTCTAATTTTATGAGCGGATTTACATTGGGCGGGTTATCATTTTTTAGTCAAAATCTTGGGGCGAAAAAATATAATAGGGTGCGCAAAGTTTTATGGATATCCTTTGCTTTTTGTATGATTGTAGGGTTTACTGTAGGGTTAACTATATTCTTATTAGGTAGATTTATTTTCGGCTTTATGACCGATTCTAAACAGGTAATAGACGTTGCAATGATTAGGCTTGCGATAATGGCTTTAACCCATTGTTTGAGTGGTACAATGAACTTGTTTGCACATTTATTGCGCTCAATGAAAAAGCCTATAATTTCTATGGTATGCAGTATGTTTTTCACAATAGGTTTGCGACTAATATGGATATATACGGTATTTCCCTTTAGCCCAACGTTAGTTACCTATTACATTATTTATCCTATATCGTGGCTATTGTGTACTATAACTTTGGCTAGCATAGCGTTGCCACTATTACATAAATTAAACGTACAGCACAAAATAAAAGAAAAGCAAAAAAGCGAAAATCAAGAAAATACGCAATCTATTGCGGGATAGACATACGTTTTTCCGTTTTGGCTTGACTTAAACTACGCGGTGGCGTTATAATCATAAGGAGATGTGAAAAACATTTAGGAGAAATGAGCGAAAAGTTAAAGGTTGTCCTATTTTTTATTCGCTAGGTAATTTTATTTATCAAGGTATGCGCGTTCCTATTTTACCCGCAGATTTTATGGAAAAGTATGGTGTGAAACTTGCCCTTAACGAAGATATGATTGACGTCCGATTATAAGGAGTGTACTATGAAAAAATATTACGATATGGTGGAAAAATTCAAAGACGAAATTTTGTCGGCTGAAAGATATATATGGGAAAACCCCGAACCTGGCTATAAAGAGTTTAAGACCAACGCGTTTATGATTGAAAAGTTTACCGAACTTGGTTACGACGTGGTTAAAGCCGACGAGATTACGGGTTTTTACACGACGCTTGATACGGGCAAGGCGGGACCAACCGTGTTAGTTCTTGCCGAACTTGATTCACTAATCAACTTTTCTCACCCTGAATGCGATAAAGAAACGGGTGCAGTTCACTCTTGTGGACACAATACGCAATGCGCCGCTATTTTAGGTCTCGCTAGTGCATTAAAGGAAGACGGTGCTTTGGAAGGGCTTTGTGGCAAAATTAAACTTTGTTTAGTTCCCGCAGAAGAAGGCATTGAAATCGGATATAGAAAAAAATTAGTGGCGGACGGTAAAATTAAGTTTACTTCCGGTAAGCCCGAATTTATTAGTAGAAGATATTTTGACGACGTTGATATTGCTTTTATGATGCACGCAACGTCAACTAGTGACGACAATATAAAACTTAAACTTACGCGCGGACACAACGGGGTTATTAGAAAGTCGATTACCGTTAAAGGTAAGGCGGCACACGCAGGCGCTCATCCGGAAAAAGGTATTAACGCGCTTAACGCCGCGTCACTTATTATACTTTCTATAAATACTTTGCGTGAAACCTTTAAGGAAGAATATTATGCAAGAGTTCACTCGATAATAACCAAGGGCGGTGACGCAGTTAACGCCGTTCCTGACGAGGTTGTAATAGAAAGTTACGTTCGCGCGGCTGAATCTAAAATACATAAAAAGATAAACAGCGCGGTTAATCGCGCAATATCCGCTAGTGCGGCAGTTGTAGGCGCAAGCGTTTTGATAGAAGATTTAGCAGGTTCTGAAGCACTTAACGAAGATGCAAATTTGAGGGCGGTTGCCTTAGAAGTGTTTGAAGAAGTCGTTGGAGAAGGACATTACGTATACGACGATAAGTGGCTGCCATCTTCAACAGATATGGGCGATTTAAGCACCTTAGTTCCTGTTATACATTTTTATACTACGGGCGAGTCGGGTGTTTCACACGGTAAAGACTTATTAATTAAAGACCCTTATAATATTTGTGTAAACGGGGCAAAGGTAGAAATCGGGATTTTAAGAAAACTTCTTGAAAACGACGGTGCGCGAGCAAAAGATATTATTGCTAAAT
>JAGCIP010000049.1 GCA_017648525.1 Clostridia bacterium | reverse complement strand
GCTAAAACTAAGCAATTTTAAGGGCTTATCGGATTTGAAAAAGATAATCAATAATAACCATTACGACTTGGTTTGGACTAACGAGCCAGTTATGGGGGTAATGACCCGCCTTGCCTCAAAAAAAGCAAGAAAAAACGGCACTAAAGTTTTGTATATGGCGCACGGTTTTCACTTTTATAAAGGAGCGCCTAAATTAAACTGGCTTGTGTATTATCCTATTGAAAAAATGATGGCAAAGCACACGGACTTAATTGTTACGGTGAATAAAGAAGACTTTGTCCGTGCACAAAAATTTAAGGTTAAAGATGTTAAATATATTCACGGTATCGGTATCAATACAGCTCGATTGCAATGTAATAGCGATAGTAATGGGTTGAGAGATGAATTAAATATAGACAAAAATGCGATTATTCTTTTGTCCGTTGGGGAACTTAACGATAATAAAAATCAAGAAACTGCACTACGAGCCTTTGCAAAAGTAAAAAATAATAGCGTGCATTACGTTCTCTGCGGGAAAGGAAAAAGGATAGACTACTTAAAGTCGTTGGCAAAACGATTAGGCGTAGAACAAAGAACGCATTTTCTTGGATATAGAAAGGACGTTGTAGATATATGTTTTCAGTCGAATATATATATAATGCCGTCTAAAAGAGAAGGATTGCCCGTTGCGTCATTAGAAGCTATGTATTGTGGTTTACCTTTAATTACTTCTAATATACGTGGTTTGGTTGATATTATGGAAAACGACGTTTCAGGGTTTATGCATCCGTGTTATGACGTAGATGGTTTTTCTAACAGTATAGAACTATTGAGTAACGATGCAGAGTTGTGCAAGCGAATGGGTTTGCGTAATCAGGAAGAGGTAAAGCCTTATTGCTTGGATAGGACGAAGATGGAAATTCTTACTCTAATAGAAGAAACTTTGCGAATGTTATAATTTCTCTAAAAAATTCTTTTGTGGGACTAGGTGCCTATAATGAGGAGATGTAATTTATATGAAAGTGAGTATCATTATACCAATATATCAGGCTGAAAAATACCTTAAAGATTGCCTAGATTCTATTTTAAATCAAACGTATAAGAATATAGAAGTTATTTTGGTTGATGATGGTTCAAAAGATAATTCTCTTGCTATATGTAATCACTATAAGGAGAAGGATGAGCGAGTAGTTATAATTTCTCAGGAAAATGGTGGTGTTTCTGCAGCGAGGAATACAGTCATTAACAATGCGACATGGGACTATATTTAATTTGTTGATTCCGTTGATTGGATAGAGTTGATTACACTTGAAGAGCTTGTCGATGAAATTGAAAAACATAATTTAGACTGTATCGGGTTTAGTTATCTGAAAGAATATGATAATAATTCTATTAAAAATACGACATATCTATTGGAAGAGAAAATATATAGTGGAGGAGATTGTCAAGAGGTCGTAAGAAAAGCGAGTGGTTTGGTTGGTAAAGAGTTAAAACATATTGAAAAATTTAATTTTTTAGCATCTCCGTGGTCTAAAATTTATAAGAGGTCCATTATAATAGACAACAATATTAGATTTGTAGATATTAGGCAGATAGGCTCTTTTGAAGATGGGTTATTTAATATTGCATTTCTTTTACATTGTACACGATTTATGTATAAGAATAAGTATTATTATCACTATCGAAAAACTAATGCTCAATCTATTACCACTGGTTATCGCAAGAAAGCGTTAGAAAAGCAATTGAAACAGTTAGAGTTTTTAAAAGAGATAGTGAGTATTGATGACAAAGAAATATTCCGCGAGGCCTATGAAAATCGAATTGCGTTTATAGCTATGGAATTTTTTGTGAACGCTGCAATGAGTGACAAGTGTTTCAGTGATAAATATCGTGAAATGAGGCAATTGTTTAGGAATAATGAATATGTTTCAGCGCTTAAAAAATTTTCTTTAAGGCATTTGTCTTTAAGGTGGAAACTTTATTATTTTTTTGCTAAACACAAGATTGTTTTTGGGGTTTATATATTGTCAACTGTAATCGTAAGGCTTAAACAAAAGAGATAAATATTTTAGACTTGAATTTGTAGTTGTTGGTGATTCTAATAACAAAAAAATAGTAGATGAATTAAAAAACTTTATTTAGGTAAAAAAGATGATTAAATTTAGCGTAATAGTTCCGCTATATAATTGTGAAAAATACATTCAAGAGTGCATAGATTCGGTTTTAAGTCAAACTTATCAGAACTTTGAATTGCTTGTCGTTAATGACGGCTCAACCGATAGTTCTCGCAAAATCGTTGCGAACTATGCCGATTCTCGCATAAGAATTATTGACAAAGAAAACGGTGGTTTATTGCACGCTAGACTTACTGGATTAAGTGAAGCAAATAATGATTATATTGTTTTTGTTGATGCGGATGATAGAATAGCTCCTACTTTGTTGGAAGATTTGGCAATTCGTTTTTCAGAAGGGATAGATTGTGTTATTTATAAGTTAAAAGAATTCTCTGAAAAAAATGATATGCGGCAATATGCAGGGGTGTTTGCGGATAAGACGATTTTTGGAAGTGGTGATAGAAAGAGCTTGTTAAGACTATTGTTTACTACTGGAAAAATCAATAGTATAGTTTGTAAGGCTTTTAAGAAGGATTTAATTCCCATAGAAACAATGAAGAAGTACCCAAGAATTGCTATTGGTGAAGATGGTTTGTTTACTTTACATTTATTAGAAAATTATACAATGCTGATTTATCTAGATTATGCATATTACGAATATCGGTTATCTTCTCAAAGTATGACACATAAATTACTTTTCAGCAATTACACGGATAATGTGTTTCGACTTGATTTGTATAATGAAAAGGCAAAGAAGTATTTCATTGAAGAGTTTGAAAATG
>JAGCIP010000048.1 GCA_017648525.1 Clostridia bacterium | reverse complement strand
TTTTATTTTAATAAGTTAGCCTTGCTAACCTTTTCTATAAACGCTTTAATATCTTTTTTAGCAATATCTTCTTCTACTTCATATTCGTTAAGCATTGCATTAAGTAATTGTTCTTCAGTAACGTCTTTTTCAAGTTGCTTCCATAAAAAAGCACCCGTTTCGTTTAGAGAAATAATGCAATTAAAATCTTTAGCGGCACTGCCTACTGCAACTACCACGTAATTCTTAGCAACTTCCCTTAATATAAAACCATCTTTAATTTTCATTTTTATTCGCTCCTGACATAGTGTTAAAAGATAACTCAGCCGCTTCCCTTGAAATATTACAGCCTAAACTATAAATATCCACGGTGGTTAATAGTTTATCAATTAAACCTAACAACTTATCCATTGAACTTATATCTTTTGGGCGAATTGTTTGGTTTAATATTGTAACTAGCATTTTATTTTTATCTGCTTTGCAAATAACGTTTTCTTTATTTTGGTAAATATGGCAAATGGCTTTAATTTTTGCCTTGCAATCTGTATCTAAATGATGTTTGCCGTTCCAAGGCGTTCCATAAATGTAAAACTCCCCGTTTTCATATCTAATTAAAGGCTTATCATCATTTACCATAACAGCCCTATCCCCAAGCATTTCACGCCATAATCTAGTGTGGGTTGATTTGCCTGTTCCCGATGGCGCGGTAAATAGGTAAGCATTGCCGTCAACCATAATAGCACTGCTGTGAAAAACCAAGCCGTCTGCATTGTTTAGGGCATATTCACATAGTTTTCTAAAAAGTGCTAAACTTTCTAAATACCATTTTGGGTAAAGGTCGCTAACAGATTCATTTAAAATATCTTCATCAGTAATAGATACGCTAAAATGTGGCTGTTCTAAACCAGAATATTCATATTTTTTGCACAACTTTTCAACGTAATCATAGTTGAGCCTTGCATCAAAGATTATGTCTGCAACCTTATATCTTGGCATTTTTCACCTTTACTCTTCTTTTATCACTTCTAAAAAAACAAATACAAGTATTATTTTATCAAAGCAAGCAAACTTTGTCAATATAAATTTGATTTTTAAATTATTTTTATATATAATTATATCAATAAAAAATTTTTTACCTTGTAGTTATGAAAAAAACGACCTTAATGTTATCTTTAATTTTAATAATAACTTGCACACTTTGCTTTGTTGCTTGCAATAAATGGGGCAGCAGTTTAGACTGTTATTATTTTAAAACGGGAATCCATATCGAAACGCACGATAAATCATTATCCGATAAAACGGTGACTGAATTAAAAAACCTTTTTTCTAATTTAGAAAACGAGTTTGACAATAAAAAGCAAGGCTCTTTAGTTTACTCGTTCAACAACTCTATCGCTGGCGAAAAAGCACGCCTTTCCAACCACGGTGCAAACGTGCTTTCTTTATCAAAAAGGTGCGTTTCCTTTACCGACGGACTATTTGACCCTTCGGTTTATCCGTTAGTTAAGTTGTGGCAGTTTTCACCAAACTACCCCGTTATTAATTTTACCCCACCCACCGAAGAGCAAATTTTAGAATCGCTTAAATTCGTTGGTTTTGACGGTTTAACCTTTAACGCCGACGATAATACGCTTGCTAAAAACAAAGACGGCGTTATGCTTGATTTTGGCGGAATAGTTAAAGGGTACGCAGCGGACAGCGCGGCGGAGATATTAAAAAGCGCGGGGCATAATTCGGGATATATTTCCATCGGTGGAAGTAGCCTACGTATTTTATCCGTTGAAAGCCTTGGCGTTATCCACCCCAACAAAGCAAACCTTGGTCAATCGATTTTATCAATAAACTTAAAAGACAAAAAAGACCTTTCGGTATCGACTAGTGGCGACT